>WTCI01000271.1 GCA_013138655.1 Desulfuromonadaceae bacterium
GTGTACCGGTGAAACCGGTCATACCGAAGTTGTCGAGGTGCAATTCGATCCTGCGGTGATCAGTTACTCGCAGTTGCTGGAGCGGTTCTGGAGCAAACACAACCCGACCACCTTGAACCGTCAGGGTATGGATATCGGCACCCAGTATCGCTCGGCGATCTTTTTTCACTCCGATGAGCAGAGTCGGTTGGCAGAGGAATCGAAGGCCGCCCTTGCGGCTTCCGGAAAGTTTTCAGGCCCGATTGTGACGGAAATCGCCTCTGCCGGGCCATTTTGGCGTGCAGAGGAATATCATCAGCAGTATATCCAGAAGCAACAGCTGGGCTTTAGCTGTTCCTGACCGGGAGAACTCACCAAAAAGATGCTATTTCAGACAAGAAAATGCCCCTGCGGCCGTGAAAATGATTATGAAACCTGTTGTGGTCTTCTGCACTCCGGAAAAGCCCGTGCCGCAACAGCTGAACAGTTGATGCGTTCCCGATATTCGGCTTATGCTTTAAAGTTGATCGATTATCTTTATGACACCACCCATCCAGATAAAAGAACTTCCGACCTCAAATTGCAGATGGCAGCCTGGGCGGAACGGGCTGAATTTTTAAAACTGGAGGTTCTTGCCGCGCGTCAGGGGCGGGCCAAGGATAAGGTCGGCAAGGTTGAATTTATCGCTCACTACCGTCAGTATGGTGAAATGAAGCAGATGCATGAAGTGTCACGTTTTCGGCGTTTCGACGGGAGCTGGCATTATTTTGATGGAGAGATCGACTAACCGCGTGGGGCACTTGTTTTCCTTTGAAAACGGTTCTTTTCTACAGTCTCGGCGTCAATCTGCGTGTTTGCGAGTGCATCATAGATAGCCGACAGTCCCCAATCGACGCCAAGTTTCAGCTGTTGCTGGATACTGTCGATTTGGCCGGATAGATCAGGGCAGCATGACGATTGTGCGATTTTGGCTAAACGGGTGAGCAGCAACAGGTTGAGGAGTATGTCGTTCAGGTTGTCTTATGAGTCATTGCAGGGTGAGCCGATAGGGAGGTCGTTATGAAAATGATTGTTCAAATGGTCCGTTTGAGTGTGATGTTTGCTTTAACTTTGGTTCTGGCAGGGTGTCTGGTCGCTGTCCAGGGCGGAGGTGGAAGGGTTGTTGTCGCGGATCAGCCGACGGTTTATTCGGCGGCCAAAGCCGGCCCGCCTGCGCATGCCAAGGCACACGGCTATCGCGCCAAATTCCGTTATCATTATTATCCCGACGCCAGAATTTATTTTGATACGGGGCGAGGTGTTTATTTTTACCTCGACTCAAATAGCTGGAAAATGTCCGTTTCTTTGCCGCGCCATCTGCAGATCAATCTTGGCGAGCATGTGAGCATCGAGATGGATAGTCGTCGGCCTTACCTCAAGCATCAGGATCACTTGAAAAAATATCCGCCGAAGAAATTTAAGCACGAAAAGAACAAGAAATATAAACATAAAAGGTGACAGCGCTCGGCTGCTGTTTGGCTTAATCCAGATTGTTAAGATCAAGCAGCAGCTGATCAATTTCGTCTTCGCCGAAATCTTTTTGCCGCGCCGCCGCTTCAAGGGTGTCCCAGATCGGTTCCCCGCAGCGGATGCAGCGAATCCCTCTTTTGAAGAGAAAGTTCACGGCTTCGGGCTTGGCTTCAACCAGCTCTTCGATGGTCATTTGTCGGCTTATTTCTCTTTTCTTCATGAATGTTCTTCCGTTTCCTCTGCAAGATCATGCGGGGTCGAAGTCGATGATCACGTAAAGCGTCCCGTGGCACATGCCTTCGCCCCTGAGAAACCACCACGCCTTGTAGGTCGAAATATTTGTTTAGCCAGCGTATTCTTTTTTGCGAGACTATCAACTAACTCTAGGTTGAAATCAGGCGTATTTGTGTCTATAATCGCATGAAAGGGTTGAAAGGGGTATGAATATGCTGAAAGTTGCCGTCCTGGCTTACGATAACTGCCTGCTCTCCGGGCTTGCCGGGCAGCTGGATCTGTTCACCCTGGCAAACTGGGAATGTCGTCGGCTGCATCCCCAAGGGAAGACCTCCTTCTGTCAATTTGAAGTCGTCACCCTTAACGGAGAACCGGTGACCAGTTTCAACCGTCTGCCAGTGCTGCCGAAGCGTTCTTTGGCAGAGTGCCGGGAGATCGACCTGGTGCTGGTTCCCGGGGTGATGGGCAGCCCTGACCGTTTGCTGGAAGAGCGTTCCCTGATCGACTGGCTTCGCTGGCAGCATCGCCATGGGGCGCGGATTGCCAGCGCCTGCTCCGGGGCTTTTCTCCTTGCAGAAGCTGGGATTCTCGATAACCGGTCAGCGACAACCCACTGGCAGTTGGCCTCCCGCTTTCGGCAACGTTACCCCAAGGTCGACCTGCAGGTCGACCGGTTGCTGATTGACGGTGATGATTATTGCTGCGCCGGAGGCACCAGCGCCCACTTGGATCTGGCTCTCTACCTGATTGAAAAGTTTGGTTCTGCGCAACTCGCTACCGCCTGTGCCCGGATGATGTTGATTGATCGGAGTTCCCGGGATCAGGCACCTTTCATGTGCTTCCGTGGCGATAAAAAACATGCGGATCAAGCCATTCTCAAGGCCCAACAATGGCTTGACAATCATTATCGGGGCAAGGTGGTGGTCAAAGAACTGGTTGCACTTTCCGGATTGAATGAACGCACCTTTTTGCGCCGTTTCCGCAAAGCGACCGGAGAGGCGCCGTTGCAATACCTGCAACGGATGCGGATCGAAAAGGCCAAGCAACTGCTGGCCGGAAGCACAGCGTCGCTTAAGCGAATCACCCGGGCCGTCGGTTATGAAGATGTCAGTTCTTTTCGGCGGCTGTTCAAGCAGATTGTCGGAATCTCGCCGACGGTTTATCGAAAGCGTTTCAGTTCCCGGTAATTGCCGCGGACGGTTTTGTATCTCTTAGGGAAAGCAGGGTGTGGGTGAGCAGGGTACCGATAATCAGCAGCCCGGCGATCATGGTGGTCGTCTGTGGAACTTCCCCCAACGCCAGCCAGACCCAGATCGGTCCAAGGATGGTTTCGACCAGCAGGATCAGGCTGACTTCCGGGGCGGGCAGGTAGCGCGGCCCGAGGGTGATCATGGCAAATGAGACCGGCAGCAGCAAGCCGCCGAGCAGCAGCAGGTAGCCGGTATCAACCGGGGTGAGGGTTAACGGTTGCGCTCCGAATAGCAAAACAACGGGTACGACCGCCAGGTTGCCGAGAACGTTGGCCGGAATCATGTTGACAGCGCGGCCGCGGCGCAAAATGACCAGGTTGGTTGCCCACATCAAAGTCGCACCCAGCGCCAGCATGTCGCCCAGCAGCAGGCCACTTTGCAAACTGCCGGAAAAGATCAGCAGGATGCCGCCGAAGCAGGTGGAAATGGCCAGCCAGGTGCAGCGGGCAATCTTTTCCCTCAGGAACAGCCAGCTGAACAGGCTGCTGAAAACCGGGGTGGCCGCCAGAATAATCAAGGTATTGGCGGCTGCGGTATGCTTGAGTGAATTGACAAACAGTATTGAGCCGATAACGATGGTTATGGCCGAAAAAAGCCCGGGCCGACCGATTGCGTAGAAGCTGTGCCAAAAACGCCGGCGATAACGGATCAGCAGGATCAGTGAGGTTGTAAAGGCAGTCAGCAGACAGCGCCAGAACAGCTGAGTCCAGGCATCGCAGCTGATCAGGCGGACCAGCAAAGCGTCCGGGCTGAGGATCAGCACGGCCGTGAAGGTCAGTAGCAATCCTTTGGTATGTTGAGAGCGGTCCATGGCGGCGATTGATCGCACAGTGATTTGAGAAAAGCAAGAGGCCTTTGCCCGCCCAGCCAGGCGGGGAAGCTTTTTGCGTTAAATGACAGGGAGAGATGATATGGCAATTTCCGGAAATCCGAAAAAAATGGCCCAGGATATTGCCGGAGGCTATCTGAGTCTTTCACCCCCGGTATTGAAAAAATACACTCCTGCCGATCTGAAGGTTATTCTCAACAATCTGGCGCTGGTACAAAGGGAGATTCGGCAGGCGCAGGTGCCGTTGGACGATG
Source organism: Desulfuromonadaceae bacterium (assembly GCA_013138655.1). GTDB lineage: Bacteria > Desulfobacterota > Desulfuromonadia > Desulfuromonadales > Geopsychrobacteraceae > Malonomonas. The sequence goes on from WTCI01000271.1 coordinate 4,056, forward strand.
TGCCGTTGGTCAAGGCCAAGAATACGCAGCTTTCACGGCTTAACCAGGCGGGAATGGTGTTGCGGAGTTATTGCAAGAAGCAGCGGATTCCGATCTGATCAGGTGTTTTTCAGCCAGTGGTGAAATTCCTGGTCAACTTCATTGCCGTTGCCTAAATTCAGTTCCAGCAGGCGGCGCAGATGTCCCATGGTGACAGCATCTTCCGAGATAAAAATAAAACCATAAAAGTTGCCCCGCTGGTGAATCAGTTCACCGGTAAATTCCATGGTGAGGTCGGAACCGGGGAGGGTAATGGTCAGCAGGCCCTGGTCACCGGCGTTGAGCGGCAGATTTTGCTCGGTATGAAACAGGGCCCCCTGTAGCGCCAGATCAACCAGTTCACAGCGATGGGGAGTTTCTTTAAATAATATTTCGGCCTCGGTGTGAAAATTAATGCGTCGGTAATGTCGATGTTCTGTCATGCTGAACCTCCTTCGGTAGGCGTGTGGGCTGCTGTTGAATTACGTTGCCCTGTGTAGCGCCCCTGGCTCAATCGTCATGGCCCCCCGTGATCAGCAAGCAGCTGACGAGTGTTTATATTTTAGCAGGATTTCACCGCTTTGCTCAAATACGCAAAGATTGATACGGAATTCCACCTTGCGAGCTATTGCCCGTCAGGAGTAGAATTAAGTTTAATCCTTTTCAAAAAGCTTGGCCTCGGGTGTTCGGTAAGGTGGCCATAGGTAGACAGTTTTTCAGCTGATTTTTCAGCAGTGCTTGTTCCATCCCAAAACCTGGGGAGTTTATGCGTATAAAATCATTTCTGTTGGTAAAATTGTTGTTCCTGCTGATCATTTTGTTCCCACTTTTGAGCTGGGGCAAAACCGGCGAGCAATTCGATCACAATCGTGCCCGGCTGCTTGGCCACATGATCCAGCAACAGCTCAGCCGCAATCACTACAGTCAAAAACCGACCGACGACACATTGTCGCACGCGGCTTTCGATCTCTATCTGAAACAACTCGATTTTCAGAAGCGTTTCTTGTTGCTCGAGGATGTTGCTCAATTGAAAGCTTTTCAGGATCAGATCGATGATTCCATTCGCCGCGGTCGGCTTGATCTGCCGGAAACCGGACGCAACCTGTTGAGTCAACGGATTGAGCAGGTGCAGAAAATGGCCGCTGAGCTGCTTCAGGAAAAGATCGATTACCAGAGAGTCGAAAGCCTGGAAACTGATCCGGAAAAGCTCCAGTTTGTGAATGAATTACCGGCGTTGCGGGAGCGTTGGCGAAAAATTCTTAAATTCCAGATTCTGGCACGCTACATCAACTTGCGTGAGGATGAAATTGGCGTCAACGATGACGGCCAGTTGCTGCCGGTGGATGACAAACAGCAAAGGGAGTTGCTGGATCAGGCCCGGGAAAAAGTCGCTAAAACGAATCGTAACCTGTTTGTGCGGATGCTTGATGAAACCGAACAGGACCATTACGATCGCTACCTGAATGCCATCTCCAGGGCCTTTGATCCCCATACCAGCTATCTGCCGCCAACCTCGAAAGAGGATTTTGATATCCAGATGAGTGGCTCTCTCGAAGGGATCGGTGCCACCCTGCGGGAAGAGGACGGCTACATCAAGGTGGTGAAGATTATTCCCGGCAGTGCCGCTTACCGGCAAGGGCAGCTGGCCGCAGATGATATTATTCTCAAGGTCGCCCAGGGGACGGATGAGCCGGTAGACATCACCGACACCCGGATTCGGGATGCCGTGACCCTGATTCGCGGCAAAAAAGGGACCGAAGTCCGTTTGACAGTGAAAAAGCCGGATGGCCGTCGGCTGGTGATTCCGATCATCCGCGACGTGGTGGAAATTGAAGAGACCTTCGTCAAGGGAACTTCGGTTGTTGACGAGAAGAGTGGCCAGACGTTCGGCTACGTCAAAATTCCTTCTTTCTACCGGGATTACAGCGGTAAAACGGATCGCAACTGTACCGATGATTTACGTGCAGAACTCCGTAAATTGAAAAAAGAAAAAATTTCCGGATTAGTTCTCGATCTGCGTAATAATGGTGGCGGATCACTTTCCGATGCGGTGAGCGTCACCGGCCTGTTTATCGAGACCGGGCCGGTGGTCCAGGTGCGCAATGGTAATGGGCGTATCCGGGTGATGAGCGATGATGATCGCGCCATTGAATACGACGGGCCGATGGTTGTGCTGGTTAACCGTTTCAGTGCCTCCGCTTCGGAAATCCTCGCCGGAGCCCTGCAGGATTACGGTCGAGCGTTGATCGTCGGTGATGATCACACCCACGGTAAGGGCACGGTTCAGGCCATGCTGGATCTTGATCGGTACGTAAAACTGCGTGGCATGGAAAAATATCTGCCGCTCGGTGCAGTGAAGGTGACGATCCAGAAATTTTACCGGATCAGTGGTGAGTCGACCCAGGAAAAAGGGGTCATCCCAGACGTGGTTTTGCCATCCCGTCTCGATGGTCTGGAAAGTGGGGAGAAATACCTCGACTATGCTCTTTCCTGGGATCATATCAAGTCTACTGATTTTAAGCGCTGGGCACAGTCGTCGAAAAATGTCACGAAACTACGTAAGCTCAGCCTGACGCGGGTCGGCAAGGATGAAGATTTCAATGAGATTGTGGTCGAGGCGGAAGCGGCCCGCGAGCGTCGCGAGCAGACTTTGCAGTCTTTGCAACTGAGTGTCATGCTCAAAGAGCGTGAGCAGTCCCTTGCTGTGGGTAAATTGAAGCCCCCACATGGCCCGTTGGCGATGCAGGACAGGGATGACGACAAGGAGCCGCTATCCCTGGAAGAAGAAATAGCTGAAGACCCCTATGTTGATGAGGGTGTCGCCCTGCTGCTTGATCTGATCAGCTGCAGTACCTCAGCTGCGATCTGACACTGCTTTTGAAAAAAGCGTTGGCTGCCGGCTTGATGGAGGTGCGAACTTCAAACTATTGGTCGTGTCAAATCCCGCTTGGTCCACCTCTCAACGTCCTATTTCAAAAAGAAAATTTTCACCGAAAAAAGGACATTAACTCTGGCGCAGACAAGTTGCACGGTTACGTGTGACGTTGAAGCTGTATAAATTCCTACAAGTCACTATCTATCAGACGCCAAAAGCCCTCGGTCAATAGATCTTGGACTTTTCTGATTTATCGCTATATTTTGGACAGCTTCAGGGCGAGCCGTATTCAGTGTGTTTAGATACGGCGTTTCCAAGAATGTCAACCTAGGAGGCTGTCCGACAATACAAGAACCTACTGCGAAACCGTCTGATCGGTTCATATTTCCGTATGTTTTCGACAAATAGCGGTGCTATTCGCTCTCAAACCTACGAAAATCTGTCCTCGAACAGCCGATTTCTCGCTACGGC
>WTCI01000088.1 GCA_013138655.1 Desulfuromonadaceae bacterium
GTGGCTGCCGCATAGCGGCCACTCGATCATTGAAAAACTTTGGGTAACTATTCAGCACAATAGAAATAGTTGTCATTCCCGAGGGTTTAATCGGGAATCCAGATTTTAGAACCATGGATCCCCGATAAAGACATTCGGGGATGACAGGCGTTTTTTCTCCTGATCTGATAATGCTGAATAGTTACAAACTTTGTTCGGCCAAGGGAAGAGCGGGGATTAAAGGAAGTTTCGCCATGGAAAGCCATGCGGTCAGTACCGGCAAAACCGCCATCGTTGTCGCGTCCTTCGGCACCACTTATCCACGCGCCGTCAATGCCCTGCCGGCCATCGTTCAGGATATCCAAACCGCCTATCCGCACACCCCGGTGCAAATGGCCTTCACCTCCAATATTATCCGCAAAAAATGGCACAGCCGGGCAACGGATGCCGACTACCGCAAAGCTCATCCGCAGGTCCCGGAATTTTTCTACCGTATCAAAAACATCCTCGGAACCCTGGCTGACCTGCAGGATCAGGGCTATAAAACCATTGTCGTACAACCGACCCTCTTGACCCACGGTGAGGAGTTCCTCGACCTGACGGCCGATATTGAAGGCTTGAGGTTGATCAAGACGACGAGTGAACACTGGCGGCCGTTCAACAAAATCGCTCTCGGCCGGCCACTGATGGGAACCTGGGGATCAAGCTCCCCATACACGGACGATCTCGCCCGCCTGGCCCGGGCCGTCGCTGAAGATGTCGAAGCCGCGCAGCAGGCGAATGCCGCACTGGTTTATATGGGGCACGGCAACAAGCATCTCTCCACCGGGCTTTACTACGAGTTTGAACTGTTGATGAACCGGCATTACCCACAGATCAAAACGATTGTCGGGCTGCTCAAGGGGCATCCGAACCTGGATGAAGTTCTGACCAAACTACAGCAGACCAACAGCAAAAAGGTTCTCCTCAAACCTTTGATGATCGTTGCCGGGAACCATGCTGCCAATGATATGGCCGGCACTGAAGAAAATTCATGGAAAGCCCTCCTACACGTTGCCGGGTTCCGCGTCAATCCGGTCCTGCAGGGGTTAGGCGACAATGCCGCTGTCCGCCGGATGTTTATCGATCATCTGCAGGATGCTGCCACGGAGGCGGGGATTGAGCTGCGCTGAAACCCTCAGCGGCAACCACTTCCCCCAAGTTTAATAAAATAGCTCGAAATATTAATCAGATGGAATTGTCCAATTAAAAAACAGTGCGGTTTCAGTAAATTAAACAACTGACCGTTAAAACCAAACAACTCATTGGGTAACAGTTCCAGGAAGCTTTCTCAGCGTAAAGTCTGCTATAATCTCGATCGACACATAAGAAAACCGTCTTCAGCCCTATGGAAACGCCTATGAAACTTTTTTTCGCAACAATCGGCCTCTGCCTGGCACTTTCCCTGCCGAGCATTGCGCACGAGCTTGATGTCCTCACTCTCATTACCGAGGAATACCCTCCTTTTAACTATACCGAAGATGATCTCAGGCAAGGCATCGCCACGGACTTACTGGTTGAGATGTTTGCTGTCAACGGTTCCCTGAAAAGCCACGCGGATATCGCCTCACTCCCCTGGGCACGTGGTTACCAGATCGCCAAATCAGCCCAAAACATCCTGTTTTACAGCATGACCAGAACCGCAGAACGGGAAAATGATTTCCAATGGGTCGGTCCGATTATCGAATCGGAAATCGCCCTGATAGGAAAAAAATCAGCAAATATTCACCTGGACAATATCGAACAGCTCAAGCAAAGCGATTTACGCATTGGTGTCGTCTTGGAAGATATCGGCCATCAACTGTTGAAAAGCCGGGGCATTGACGACAAACAGATTTACCCGTTAAGCCAGGGAGAGCAGTTAGTCCGGATGCTCATAGAAGGCCGGGTTGACCTGATCGCCTACGGCAAACTGGTGGCTTGCTGGACGCTGAACAATATGGGTGAAAATACAGACGAATACACTCCTGTCTACTGCCTGAAAAGAGCCCCCTACTACTACGCCCTCAGCCTGGATGTGGACGAACAACTCGTCAAGCAACTGCAAGCAGCCCTGGACCGACTGAAAAAAGATCAACGGATCGAAAAACTGGCCCAAGAGTATCTGACCAAATGCCCCTGTGAACATCCGGACCCTTAACCCTCCTTCCACTCAGAACACCGCTTTTTCTTTTTGTCGAGACCATCTATCTTTAACAGGTCATAAATTCCTTGACAATCCATTTTAAACATTGTTTAAAATAGTGTTTAATCATGACTGAAAAAAACCAAAACATCTCTGCCCGAGAACGCATTCTCAGTGTTGCCGAAAAAATCTTTCTTGAGGAAGGATTTGACCGGGTCAGCGTTCGCGACCTGACGACCGCCGCCGGGGTCAATCTGGCCCTGGTCAACTATTACTTCGGCGGCAAACGCAATCTTTATCTTGAAGTTTTACGTCGAAGCTTCAGCAGTTACGCTGAAATGAAATGTCTGTCTCTGCGCCGGGAGTTTTCTGCAATGGTTCCGCCTGACCTGAGAGGGATCATTGCCATTTACGTTATGAGCTACCTCGACAGCGATCAAAGCTTGCTGGCGACGCAAAACTTTCATGCTTTAATCACCCGACAACTGGC
>WTCI01000162.1 GCA_013138655.1 Desulfuromonadaceae bacterium
GAAAACCCTCTGCCCCTTCACCAAAATCGATGCCAGGGGTTACTGCAACCCCTGCTTTTTCTAATATATCGAGGGACAGTCTTTGCGAATCGCTATCAATATGTCGAGCATCGGCGAGGACGTAGAATGCCCCTTTCGGCTCAAAGTGAACGCCGAATCCAAGTTCTCGCAAACGCCTCACCAATTCTTTTCGCCGCTGATCATAAACTCTCCGCATATCGGCAACGTCTTCCTGGCATTGCTGCAAGGCCGCAATACCACCTCGTTGCACAAAATGGTTGGCACAAATCAGGAAATTCTGATGCAGGATCTGTAGTGTCCGCACACATGCAAGAGGGGCGATGAGAAATCCGAGTCGCCAGCCCGTCATTGCATAGGCCTTGGAAAAACCGCCAAAAACAAAAGCATCCTCAGTAAATTCCAGGATACAGTGCTCCTCACCTTCGTAGGTCAGACCGTGATAAATTTCATCGGAGACAATCGGTATCGGCAGCTCCGCCAACGCCTGCATTTCGGCCCCCGATAAAATCGAACCAGCTGGATTTGAAGGAGAATTGATCAGCAACCCACGTGTTTTTTCCGTCAGCAACGGCTCAACCAAGTCGGGTCGCGGCTGAAAACCATCGGCCGCTTCAGTCCGCACACTGATCGGGCAGCCGCCGGCAAACTTGACAAAACCCGGATAGCAGGCATAACCGGGGTCAGGCAGGATCAGCTCATCCCCATCCTCCAGCAGAGCGGAAAACAACAACAGCATCAAGGGGCTGGTTCCGGCAGAAACAATCACCTGCTCAGGGACAATCTTCACCCCGTAATAATCACGGTAGTGACGGCAGATCTCCTGCCGCAGCTCGATCAACCCCTGGGAATGGGTGTAGGAGGTCGCCCCTTCGGCCAGGGCCTGACCGGTCGCCGCCAGAATCGCCGGTGGAGTCGTAAAATCCGGCTCTCCGAGACAGAGATAGATAATCTCCCGCCCGGCGGCGTCCATCTCCTTGGCGCGCTCCATCACTTCCATCGCCAAAAAAGGCGTGACCAGCTGCGAACGCTGCGACATGTGGATCTGCATAATTCTCCTCCTGCAAGTACGGGGCACAAGCTTAATCCTGCTTTCTGAACGAATGCAACCCATTTCCCGGCAAAAGCCTCACCGCTGATGGGCGGAACCATTGCAATCAACGGCGACAACAGGTAGAGTGTTGCCTGTTTAAATCCTGTTCGTCTGGATGAACAGGACAAGGTCCCGCATGGGAAACGACTGGAAAACAGCATGCAGATCAGAAGTCTCATTATCGTCAGTTTACTGCTTTTTTCCGCCTTGACCGCTTTTGCCCGGCAAGCGGAAGAGACAACGGAAACAGCGCGGCAAGCCCGCCGGCTGATCAACGCCCTCGGCTGCAAAGCTTGTCACAAGCTTGCAGGGGATGGCGGCTCACTGGCAGCGGAGCTTGACCGGATCGGCAGCCGCCTCACGGCAAAGCAGATCAGCGCGCAGTTGGCTGCGCATACGGAATCACGCAAAAATGGCTTTATGCCGAGCTACAACACAACCTCAACAATAGAGCTGAAGACAATCAGCGATTATCTCTATAACCTTCGCTAAATCACACAGACAGACTCATGCCCCAAAGAATGACCCTGATCACCTCGCCGATTTTTATCCCCGAGGCACAATTAAAAAAGGCCGGGAGCTTCGCTGCCCTGTTCGGCAATAACCACCCGCTCGCTCTGGAGGTCGGCTGCGGCATCGGCGACTTTGTCATCCAGATTGCCAGGCAACATCCAGAGATAAATTTTGTTGCCGTCGACATTTTCAATCAGGGCTGTCGCCAGACCTGCAGCCGCATTGAAACCTCCGGTCTCAACAATATCCGGATGATGCGTATTGAGGCCCGTTACCTGATGTACCAATATCTGGGAGAGCAGAGCCTGAAACGGATCTACATTAACTGCCCAGATCCCTGGCCGAAAAAACGCCATCGTAAAAGGCGCCTGTTGAACAACGATTTTCTCAACCTGGCCCTCTACTGCCTACTGCCGGGAGGAGTCCTGAATTTCACCACCGACTTCGCGGACTACGGCGCATCAACCGGGGAGATTCTGGCGAACGACGAACGGTTTGTCAATCAGCATACAACGCCCTACACCCATGACCTCGGTGACTATCCGGTCTCCAAATACATGTGCCGGTTTCTCGACCTGGGACAACCGATCTACTTCTGCCGCTATGCTCGTAAAGCCGGTGTGCATATCGAACCGCCGAGACTGCAGAAAGGCTTTCGGTTGCGCTGGCCCGAGGAGACCGAGTGAACTGGCTGACAGCAGACCTGCCGGGCACAGACGGCATCTACAAGGAACAGCCGGAGGATTTTCAGGTTGAGGAACTCCCGCTCTACCCCTGTTCCGGTCACGGCGAGCACCTTTATCTGTGGGTTGAAAAAACGGGCGTAACAACCCGTGAACTGCTCAGCCAGGTCAGCAAGGGTCTGCGCCTGAAAGAACGGGAAATCGGTTATGCCGGGCTCAAAGATGCCCACGCCCGCACCCGGCAAATGATATCGATTCCCGCCCAGTGTGCCGACCGCGTTGCCGCATTGCAATTGCGCAAGGCACAGATCCTGCGGCAGGAGCTGCATGGCAACAAACTGCGACTCGGTCATCT
>WTCI01000071.1 GCA_013138655.1 Desulfuromonadaceae bacterium
GGTGAGTCTTTCAGGTTCGAGGTATAAAGCTTCGGGCCGATCTTACGCACAAGACCAGATTTTACCGCTCGCGATATTTCAGCACTCCGGGTGGTGTCTGAAATAAAGAGAAGTGGAAATTTTTTCACTTAAATCACCCTGACCTCAGTGCTTTTGTCGAATTATTTTTCCTAACGGACACATTGTGTCAATTTTTTTTTCTTAAGGTCAATTTTTTTTCAATATTTCTTGTCTGTAATTTCGTAGGGTGGGCAATGCCCACCCTCACATCCCACATTTTTTGTGAAATTCTTCTTCGATGAGGCGGACTTTCCAGTTGTCGTCATCCAATTTCAGATTCGGCAGACTGTTGCTGCCGTTGACATCGATGGTGTCAAACTCGAAATCGCGGCTGTTGATACGGTTTTTCAGTCGGAGCCGGCCTTCGACTTTTCTGAACCAAAAAACATTATTATCCGCAGATAACGCAGATTTTCGCAGATTGATTTTTTCCGTCAATGACCAGTTTGGTTTTCCGGTCGGTTGGAATTTCCGGATTTTCAATGCGTTTGAATTGAGCCGAAAACTCTTGCGGTGCTGCGATATGCCGAACTCGCAGGCCGATCAGATAATTGAAGGTTTCGATTAAAACGAGGGTCGGCTCTGGCCATATCAGTTTAATCCTTAAAGCTGCTATTTCTGCCCGAAAAAGGGCCTTCTAAGGCTGTTTCCAGCCCAGATATCGAGCATATTAATTGTCATATCAGGGGGTTGTCTTGGTCCGACCCGTATCCGTGTCCCGTATCCGTGTCCGATCCGGCTCGGCAAACGGGGCGTAAATCAGATACTGCCCGGAAGAGTCTTCCAGTTCCAATTTGACCTTCAGGGCAAAGGAACCGGTCTCATCCAGACGAAGAATCCTTACTTCTTCGAGGCCGAGAGTTGCCAGGGTGCTGTTAAATTCCTGCTCTGGATCGTACCAAAAAACCAGGCGATGGCCTTCGCTCTTGAAGCAACCCATAGTTTCATTCAATCCAGATTAGGGCGCGCCAAGCCCTTCCAGGGGTCGCCCGGTATGCGGGCAATCAATGTCTCCATAATGAAGTCAAAAGCCTGATCAAAGTTCCAATCAACACCTGCTATCAGCAGAGTTTCGATGTTGGCATTAAACCGCTCATCATTCCGCTTTCCCATCAGGTTTTGTTCGAACAATGCTCTACTGATCGGATATCCACCATGCTCCATATATTTCAAAAAGCAGTCGATAACAAGTCTCGCATCAGGTAACGGCGTCATTTTTGTAAAAGCAAACCAGAGATCAAAAAGATCCCGTCCTTTTTTGCGTTGGTAGAGAGCGCGCATTTTGGTTCCCAGTAATTCTTCGAGGTCATAGGTCAAAATCTTTGTCGCACCCGAAAACCATCGCGAGTCCATCGAAAAAGGAACTTTTCGGTAACCATGGATTGAAAAATGCTCCCGTGTATTTATCTCAACCTTCAGGGTCATTGGAGGACCGTCTTCAGATACAAATCGATAACGAAATGTAACTCGACCTTCGGTCTGCTTCCATACTGGCTTACCCAGCCAGGGGTCGAGCGAAGCTCGAGTACCATCCATGAGTTCACCGATAGGTCCGGCATTGACTTGCACAAGATCGATATCTTCGGAGTAGCGAACTGCCGGCATGTGTAGCTTGAACATCGCAGTTCCACCTCGGAAGGCCAGACTTTGCCCTAGAGCTGGATGATTAAACATTTCCACCAACGCCCGACAGATCACCAGATCCTGCTCAACCTGATAACTTTGAGTCCAGGGTGCGTTCTGGACCCACTCGGTAATGAAGTCACGTGCAATCAAATTTCAGCCTCCACCACGCCATTGAGCATCACTCGCCAGCGTGCGTCTTTTATTGTTCCCTTAACGGATTTGGATCTGATGAGCGGGGTTGGCACCGGACGTTCTTTATCAACATACTTGGCAAGCTCAGCGGCAATCCCTTCCACCCCTACAAGCTCAAGGATGTATCCCAGCCGCTGCGCCCAGGATACCGGTGACATTTTAGCGGCTTCAGCCAGTTTCATCCCGTCCAGATCTCCTGAGAGTTCAGCCAAAATGGTGGCCACATTATCCAGTCCTGCCGAACGTTCAGGGTATCCAACCAAATCAAAAGCGGTTGCTTCGGGAGTTGATAACTGCAGATACCCGCGCGGGGTTTTGAATGGCATGGTGGGAATTCCCGCGACATTTTTACGGGCAACAAACCTGATTCGCACTTTACCGCAGTCGATACCAGGTCGGTTTTTGGCGACCATAACCTGAAAAACCTGGGGGCGATGGTGAGCTGCACCATGATATTCTGCGGCACTCAGCAGAGAGGCGTAATAGGGTTCGTTCAGATGCTCCATCAGTTGGGGGATGAATTGATCAGGTGGAAGACATCCGATGCTTCTGTATTCGGGCGGCACTATCACCCAGAAACCACGATAAGGCATGGTAATCTCCCCCTTCTTGCTCAATCGCCTCAACGCTGCTCGGGTTGCAACTAGAGACTGGCCCAACACCCTTGCTGCCTCTTCGACAGTAAAAGTGTAGCGCCCTTTAGCCATCAGCTCGGAAATGTAATCTGCGGCAAGCATACAACTTAGCCCTCCAAATGGAATACTTGCAGAAAGTAACACTTTCCGTTACTTTTGTCGAGCAATCCATACGACAACTGATCCACTGTTGTTTACATCATACACAACAGTGGATCCTAGCAATCAACACATGTACGTCCAATCGTTACTACTTCTTCCCCGACACAGCTTTCACTTCAGCCAACAGATTTCCAAATTTGCCGTAGTTGACCTTGACACCATCATCCAGATCGATAGAGATGCGCTGGTCGGCGTAGTGGCGTAGTTCTTCATCAAATTTGGCGAGTTCTGTATGTTTCTTTTTGAGACTGTCGAGTTCCTTTTGCAGTTTCTTTTGCGCTGAGGCGCTGGGGGCGTGTCTGACTTCTTTGTCGAGATAGTCAACCCGAGCGGAATGCTTGCCCTGTAGGGGGATGACATATTCGTTGCGCATGCGTGACAGGGTTGACTCGTTGTAACGGTGCAGGTAGACGAGACACTCGAATGTGATGTGGTGAGAAAATCTTACAGGAAGAATTGTCACTGATGAAGGCACTTGTGGGCCTGATAGATAAATAGATAACAGCGTCCCTCCTGACACTCACTCCTGACACTCACATGCCAATCTCTTTTCAGGTGTCAATTTCTGCTAAGATCTGATCAGTCGAAAATCACGCCTTTTGGGACAGGCTCTAGATAAATAGATAACAGCGTCCCTTCACTTCACCTAACAGCGTCCCTTCACTTCACCTTCACTTCAGATAACA
>WTCI01000253.1 GCA_013138655.1 Desulfuromonadaceae bacterium
TATTTCTGTCTTGAGGTTATTCGGCTTCGTTGAAACTGATGAACGAAATGAGCGGCGGCTCGTGGTTGATGAAGCGAAAAGCAAAAGGCCCCAACGAAAAACAAGTTTTTCGAATGGGTTAAACGGTGACGACCGTGAGAGCAATGCAAAGCGCTGCCGGGATCAGCCGATAAAAGCCCTGCACCAAATGATCTATCCTATTGCTGACAACACAATAGAAGCACCGCCACATCAATTTAACCCATGCGAACTTGTTCGCCTGGGGCCTTTTGGTTTTCGGCGGATCGAAGTCGATTTTTTATATTTTGCCGAGCCGGGTGCAAGTGCTACCAAAAACTGACGACAGAAATAAAGAAGCCATTTTTTGCTTCCTTTTTGTTGGCTTGGACAAAAAGGGAGGCGTCTGGCGGGACGCGACCCGCCGGTGTTCAGATGTTTAGTCCTCGTTACCACTCGATCATTTTCGTAGCGAGGTAGAGATTCTCGACTTTCTTCCTTGCCCAAGGCGTCTTTCGCAGGAATTTGAGGCTGGATTTCACTGAGGGGTCGCTGTTGAAACACCTGATGTCGATGTGATTTCCCAGCTCGTCCCAGCCATAATGATCAACCAGGCTGTTCACGATCTGTTCCAGGGTTACGCCGTGCAGTGGATCATTGACTTGTTGTTCATTCATGGGCTGGGCTTAGTCCTTATTTTTGGAGAAAAAGAGACAGAGGGATGAAATAACCTCCCATTGTTGGCTTGACCGAAAGATAATTCCTCAGGCGCGTCGCCGCATCAACAAGTAGCGGGCGGCGTACCAGAGGAGCATGATCAGGGCAATCAGCGGTAACGCAGGGATAAAGAGACCGGTTGCCTGAGCCAGCACGGTTGCGACGAAGAGTGCGACCACCGAGACTGGCAGGTAGCGACCGATCCGCCCCTGCTGCGCCAGCGTCTCACCGTGCGCCCCGACCAGGTTGTCGTTGATCCCGTGGCGACGGGCGACGATAGCGAAGAAGACCACCATAATCCAGTCGGAGATACCGAAGACCGGCGCCAACCCGACAGGGCCGGGGAACGCCAGTTTGATCAGAACCATGTCGATGAATGGCGGAGGACCCTCGGGTGCCAGGTAATATTGTTTGATTTCCCGCGTGAAACCGGCGGTCGGACCGTAGAGCCAGCTGGCAAAGTCGGCCAGCGTCATAACAATGCAGATCGGGACAATTTCCCACAGATGGTGGACATACCTGGCCAGCGCGGCCCCGGTGACGGTCGCTACCAACAGCAGCAGACCCGACTTGATCACGGTCAGCAGCGGCTGCCAGTCACCGACTGGAGTCAGCTGGTTGATCAGCCATATACTCAGCGCCAGGGTTATCCCCCAGAAGAGATAAAAGCCGCGGGTGCGTTCTTCGGGGTGCAGCAGCAGGGCAGGCAGGAGCAGTTGGGCGGCGGCATAAAGTTGCAGGGCGATGAACCCGCCGGACCACCAGGGAACAGCCGCTTCGATCAGGCGTCCGGTCGACCAGAGGCCGAAGATAGCGCCGCTCCACAGCAGGTGGCCGGCGATCAGCAGCAGGATCAGGCGCCGGTTCGCTTTGCTGAAGGTTGTGAAGGGATGGTGCGACATGGTTCTGTTGTGCCTTGCTTGGTCTGAGGTGGAGACAATACACATTTTCAAAAATCGGTGTTATGTCACCGTATTCGGGACTGTGGGATTGTACGTTGCGGGGAATTGTATAAGCAAGTGGATATGGTACGAAACCCTGATGGTATAGACGAAAGCCTGCGGGAATTTTTCTAAATCCCGAGGACCACTTCGGCAGTTACGACATTTTGAAGAGAATTTAAGGGCCATTTGATCGCAGGATCAAGCGGCCCTTTCTTCCATTGCGGGGAATGTGGGAATTACGTACTCCCTTGTATGTCAGTTCCAAAGCAAATCATACCGGACTGGTTGGTGAGAGCACTCGACCATGTCTGTCTGTTTTAGGATCGCTAGGGGCGCCGCTTGCTGCGTCCTGATATCGGATCTGTAATCTGTCAAGAGGGCGCGGCAAGCAGCGCCCCTACGCGGGACATGCCATGATCCGCCGGCAGGGTGGGCATAGCTGCCCACCCTTGCGGTAGCTAAAACAGGTCAGAACGACATATTTACAGCATCGACACATTTCAGAAACATGTCGAAATTTTTCATCTTTTTAAACATATTTGCGGGATATGTTTATCGTCTGTACATATGCCCCTGCAGCTTTACTTGCTCGCCGAAACATCCTATATTCTCCACGTTTATTTGGTTTTTTCGGGGAGCAGGATATGCAGTATTCAGAGGGGGTAATTCAGGAATTTGATAACCGTCTGTGTCGGTGTGTGCCGATCGGACGGTTTTTTTATGGAATTGCGAGAACAAGATGACCAATTTTCAGGACAAAGCCAATTTTATCTGGCAGGTCGCCGACGATATTCTGTTCGGCGCATTTATGCATAACGAGTTTCGTGATGTGGTGCTGCCGTTTCTGGTGCTGCGCCGTCTCGATTGTATCTATGAGGATGTCAAACCGCATGTGCTGAAGATGCACACCGAGTTCGCGGATAAACTGCCCGACCTCGAACCGGTACTACTCAAAGCGACCGGCGGGCTCGGTTTTTACAACACTTCGCCCTACGATCTGAAAAAACTGTCGCAGGACAGTAAGAATATCGAACTCAACTTCAACAACTACATCAACGGCTACAGCGCCAATGTGCGGGAGATCCTGGAGAATTTTCAGCTCGACAAGGTGATTGCCAAACTGGTGAAGAACGACCTGCTTTACCAACTGATCGACAAGTTCACCGAGCTTGACCTGCACATCGATAAAGTCAGCAATCTGGAGATGGGTTACATCTACGAGGAATTGCTGCGCAAGTTCAACGAATTTATCGGCGAGACCGCCGGGCATCACTTCACCCCGCGTGAAGTTATCCGGCTGATGTGTAACCTGCTCTTCGCCGAGCACACCGACGACCTAAGGGGCGAAGGGGTGATCCGTACCATCTACGACCCGGCCTGCGGCACCGGCGGTATGTTGACCGTGGCAAAGGATTATATCCATCAGGAGATCAACGCAAAGGTCGAACTGCGCATGTTCGGGCAGGAACTGAACGAGCAGACCTATGCCGTCGCCAAATCCGACTTTTTGATCTCTGGAGAAAACCCGGAAGACATTCGCGACAAATCGAGTTTCGGCAAGCACAAATTCAAGACTCACCGCTTCAAGTACATGCTCAGTAATCCGCCGTTCGGGGTCAGCTGGAAGAAGGAAAAGGCCTTTATCGACAAAGAGGCCAACGATCCGCACGGCCGCTTTCATGCCGGGACGCCTCGCACCAGCGACGGCGCGATGCTCTTTTTGCAGCACATGATATCGAAGATGGAAGTGAGCGGCAGCCGTATCGCCATCATCTTCAACGGCAGCCCGCTCTTTACCGGCGACGCCGGTGGCGGTGAGAGCAATATCCGTAAGTGGATTATCGAAAACGACATGCTTGAGGCGATCGTCGCCCTGCCGAAAGACATGTTCTACAACACCGGCATCGCCACCTATATCTGGGTGGTGACCAACCGTAAACCGCAGGCGCGCAAAGGCAAAGTGCAGTTGATCAATGCCGTTGATATCGCTACGCCGATGCGCAAGAGCCTCGGCAACAAGCGGAATTTTATTTCCGATGAGCAGATTAAAGAGATCAATGCAATGTACGCCGCCTGCGCTGAAGACGACCGTTGCAAGATTTTCGATAATGAAGATTTCGGTTACACCAAGGTGACGGTTGAACGACCGCTGGTGGAAGACGGCAAGGTCAAAACCGACAGACAGGGCAAGCCCAAACCGGACGGCAAGTTGCGCGATACGGAGAAGATTCCACTCAAGGATGATATCGACGCCTATTTTGCGCGTGAGGTGTTGCCGCATGTGCCCGATGCCTGGATGGATCGCAGCAAGGACAAGGTCGGATACGAGATCAACTTCACCAAGTATTTCTACAAGTTCACGCCGCTGCGTTCGCTGGAGGATATCAAGGCGGATATTCTGGCGTTGGAGGAGCAGACGGAAGGGTTGTTGAAGGAGATTTTGGACTGATGGAATTGAAGAGGGGCAACCGTTTCAAAAATGGCGTTTTGCGGCTTTATGCGCCTCTATGCGGCCTTGTGCGCAAAAAAGGTGTTGCATTAACCGCGCGGATAACGATAGTAAGTCGCAACAACACCCCCGACGCATCCCGTGAGATCTGCGCA
>WTCI01000173.1 GCA_013138655.1 Desulfuromonadaceae bacterium
CCCGATCAACGCCGAGATAATGCACCACGGCCCGAGCTGCTCCCTCATCGCCGACAGCTAAATCAATTTGTGGAATTTCCCCGGCAAAAGCTGTCGGAGCCAACAGGGTTCGCAGGGCTGTGAGACATTCATTGAGTTTTGTATCGATCACCGGACAGGATTCCACCGGCACGACAACATGGCTTTTCGATTTAAAAAAACCGGTCACGAAACCGTTTGTTGTGAGATGACATTTAATCTGCACACGGCTGCGGTAATGCCACTCGTCAGCTGCCGGGACGATCGGTAACAACAGCCCCGGATCAACAGCACATTGACGGATCAACGTTTCGTGAAACAGCCGTTCTTTCCAGATCAGTTGTTCAGCATAGGACAGATGTTGCCACTGGCAACCGCCACATTGTTCAGCGACGGGACAGTGTGGTTTCCGACGTCGATCAGACGCCTCAAGAATCTCAACCAGTTTGCCCTCAGCATAACGTTTTTTTTCTTTGACCAGTCGACACTGAACCAGATCGCCCGGCGCCGTTCCCGGGACAAAGATCACCCGTCCGGCATCACGAGCAATCCCTGCCCCGCCGTTGACCAGACCTTCAATCCGCAATGGACCGAGTAATCGGGAATCAGCTGTCGCCTGTGTCACGGGCGATCAGGAACCGCTAGGGACAAAATTGTCTTTTGCAAACTGCAGAGTGGCAAAATAATCCGCCACATTTTCTTCCCGGCGAATCAATTCGACACTCCCATCGGCCCGTAGCAAAAGCTCTTTCGGCCGCAACCGGCCATTGTACTGGAACCCCATGGCATGTCCATGTGCACCGGTGTCATGCAAAACCACCAGATCACCTTCATCAATCTGCGGCAATTCGCGTTGCACGGCAAATTTGTCATTGTTTTCACACAATGAGCCGACGACATCATAAATAGTAGTGTCAACCGACCCCTCTTTGCCCACCACATCGATATGATGATAGGCATCGTACAGCGCCGGACGCATTAAAGAGGACATACAGGCATCAACGCCAATATATTTGCGGTAGGTTTCTTTGTGATTGATTGCCTTGGTCACCAGGCAGCCGTGTGGTCCGGTCATGTAACGACCACTTTCCATGTACATGCGGGGGGCATAACCGTGCTTTTCACGAAAGACAGAGAACTGTGCGGTGATCTCCTTCGACATCCGGTCAATGTCGAGCGGCGCCTGCTCCGGCCGGTAGGGAATGCCGAATCCACCGCCGATATTGACGAATTCGAAACGGATGCCCAATTCCTTTTCCACGAGCTCGGCAATCTCCAGCACCATTCGCGCCGTCTCAACCATATAGGTGTAATCAAGTTCATTCGATGCCACCATGGTGTGCAAACCAAAACGTTTAGCCCCTCTCTCCTGAGCCTTGCGGTAAGCATCGACAATCTGCTCGTGAGTCACACCATATTTTGCTTCAACGGGATTACCGATAATGACATTACCGGTTCTACGCGGACCGGGATTATAACGAAAGCAAATCAATTCAGGAAATTCCGGCACCTTGTCAATCAAGGAGATGTCATCCAGGTTGAGAACACAACCACCCTCGTCCGCTGCCGCCTGAAATTCAAGCGGATCAGTATTGTTCGAGGTAAACATAATATCTTCACCCCGGCCACCAACCTGCCGACTTAAAATCAACTCAGGAATCGAACTGCAATCGAAACCAAAACCCATCTCATGCATCAGTTGCAAGATTCGCGGATTCGGCAATGCCTTTACAGCATAATATTCTCGAAAACCATCGATCCCCGAAAAAGCCTTTTTAAGATTTTCACCAGTTTCACGAATACCGACTTCATCATAAACATGGAAAGGAGTCCCGTAATGCTCGGACAACTGCTCAACGATGGGAAACAAGCGGTCTAGAAAACTTTGTGACATGGGCATAGCAATAACTCCAGCAGATAGGTTATCGATTTAAATCAATTTTTCGTGTTTCTTTGATAGGACTCAAGACAATGTTGATGGCGTCGCAAAAAGTCCGCCCTCCGGCGTTGCAGTAGTTTTTCAGGATCTCGACATACCATATGTATGCCTTCGCCCCTGAAAAACCACTACGCCTTGTAGGTCGAAATTTTTGCTTAGCCATCTCATGACTTTTTGCGAGTGCATCAATTTTGATGGTCTCACAAAAAAGAATACGATGGCGTCGACATGTCAGATAGCAGCAATTACCGTAGCCAGCAGATAACCACTGTAGCCGACATAAACAGTGAGCAACAAGGCTCCCTCCGGACGATTGATACGCCCCGGCCCTCGAAAACCGAAACCAACAACAAACAGTGCCAGAGTCAAGCATCCCATGACAAGACAATCACGGTATAACACCTCTGGCCCAACCTGCATCGGCTGAATGGCCCCGGCAATACCAACAACAGCCAGGGTATTGAAAAGGTTTGACCCGAGCACATTCCCCAGCGCCAGGTCATGTTCCCCTTTGCGGGTTGCCGCTAACGCGGAGGCCAGCTCCGGCAAAGAGGTCCCGACGGAAACAATGGTCAAACCAATAATCAGATCACTGACACCAAAAGCGCGGGCAATTTCCACCGCCCCCAAAACCAGTATCCGCGAGCTGATCACCAGCAGAACCATGCCGACAAACAACCAGACTAAAGCTTTCTTCAACGGCATTGGGGAAACTTCGAGGGTCACATCCATATCGGCAGCAAGGCTATCATTCCGATAGCATAACCCCTGCCAAATCGACCAAGTCATCAGAACAGCGAAAACGCCCAACAACACCCAGGCGTCCAAACGAGACAACTGACCATCTGCAAGTTGAAAAACCCCCAACGCCGTGACACAAACCAAGACCGGTAATTCCTTACGTAAAATACTCGACTTCACGATAATCGGGCTGATAATTGCCGTCAAGCCGAGGATCAAGGCGATATTCGCGATATTTGATCCGTAAGCATTTCCCAATGCCAGCCCTGGATTCCCCTGAGCTGCGGAAAAAGCAGAAACCACCATCTCCGGAGCAGAGGTCCCAAAACCGATAACCACCATACCGATTAGCAGCGTCGGCATACCGGCATGTAACGCTGTTGCCGCGGCACCGTCAACAAAACGGTCAGCACTCCAAACCAATAAAACCAGACCGCCAATCACGGCTATGGTTGCGAGGGTCAAAGACATATAAATCCTGAAGGAGAAAAATCGGTGTTCAGCAGAGGATATAGGCACGTATGCACTGAGACTTGTCAAGCAAAAGTAGAAATCAGGGATTAAACCTCTCGGTTTCCAGCGTGGGATACAGAAAAACCCAACGACCAAAATGGGAAAGTTGCTGCCGTGTCCAACTAACTCAGCGGACACAGCAGCAAAGCGTATCGGTGAGAATCAATAAGATTTGCGAAATAGAGTCTTATGACAAGACGGACAGGGAGGAATTTTCACTGTCGATTTAAAATGCATCTCCTTGCCACAGTCTTTACAGGTCAAAGTTCCCGGACTGGTCACTTCACCAGTCTTAAATTCAAGCACCTGCTCCGATTTTCCTGCCAGTTCATTCAGCACATCTGCGGCTGTTGTCAGTAACTTCGCCAGCCCGCTCTGAACACCGGCAGCCACCCGGTGAGGTTCTACCGCATTGATGACGGCATCACGAGCCTGTTGAGATTTTTTACCCACTCCTGTCAGATC
>WTCI01000258.1 GCA_013138655.1 Desulfuromonadaceae bacterium
CTGCCCATGGCTTCGGCCAGTACTTTGGTGATCGCTGCGGTCAGAGTGGTCTTGCCGTGGTCAACGTGACCGATGGTCCCGATATTGACGTGCGGCTTTGTCCTCTCATATTTCTGCTTGGACATAAATGATCCTCCTCTCCTCGGCCTGTTAACCGTTGACCTTGGCGATAATTTCGTCGCCGATTGCTTTCGGCGCCTGATTGTAATGATCAAAAACCATAGTGTAAGTGGCCCGGCCTTGAGTTGCACTGCGCAGGTCAGTCGCGTAGCCAAACATGCTGGACAGCGGCACATGAGCATTGACAACCTGCGCCCCACCGCGAGCATCCATACCCATGACCCGGCCTCGACGGCTATTCAGATCACCGATAACATCGCCCATATACTCATCAGGCATCACAACCTCAACCGACATAATCGGTTCCAAAAGAGCGGGAGCAGCTTTCCTGGCTCCCTCTTTGAAACCCATGGAGCCAGCGATTTTAAAAGCCATTTCCGAAGAGTCAACATCATGATAGGAACCGTCAAAACAGGTCACTTTGATGTCAACAATCGGGAAACCCGCCAGCACACCATTCTCTGCAGCCTCCGCAGCACCCTTACCAACGGCAGGGATATATTCACGAGGAATCACACCCCCCTTGATTGCGTCGACAAAGACAAAACCATCGCCGGGCTCGCCGGGCTCCAACCTGAGCCAGCAATCGCCATACTGACCACGACCACCCGACTGACGTACAAACTTACCCTGAACCTCAACAGCCCTGGTGATTGATTCGCGGTAAGCAACCTGCGGCGCACCGACGTTACACTCAACGTTGAACTCACGCTTCATCCGGTCGACAATAACGTCCAGGTGGAGCTCACCCATTCCGGAAAGAATGGTTTGACCGGTTTCTTCATCAGTACGAACGCCCAGGGAAGGGTCTTCCGAGAGCAGCTTACCGAGTGCGACCCCCATCTTCTCCTGGTCGGCCTTGGTTTTCGGTTCGACCGAAAGGTGAATAACCGGTTCCGGAAACTCCATCGACTCAAGAATGACCGGCTTGTTTATGTCGCAGAGCGTATCACCGGTCGTAGTGTGCTTCAGACCGACTGCCGCGGCAATATCACCAGCATAAACCTGCTTGATCTCTTCGCGTTTGTTTGCGTGCATCTTCAACAGACGACCGAAACGCTCCTTCTTGCCCTTGGTCGAATTAATAACCGTATTGCCAGACTCGGCGACCCCGGAATAAACACGAAAAAAGGTCAGTTGGCCGACAAAGGGATCGGTCATAATTTTAAACGCCAGAGAAGCAAAAGGAGCACTATCATCCGCCGAGCGCTCAAGCTCTTCACCTGAATCAGGATGAATCCCCTTGATCGCAGGCACGTCAAGCGGCGACGGCATATAGTCGATAACAGCATCCAGCAGGGTCTGCACACCCTTATTCTTAAAGGCGCTACCACAAAGGACCGGACAGAAATCGATATTTCGTGTCCCCCTGTGGATTGCCCCCTTAATTTCAGCCTCAGTCAGCTCTTCACCGCCAAGGTACTTCTCCATCAACCCATCATCGTAGGATGATAGCTCCTCAAGCAAAGCTTCGCGGGCAAGCTCGACATCATCAACCATATCGGCCGGGATATCGACAACATCATACTTGGCACCCATCGACTCGTCATCCCAGACAATCGCCTGCATGCTGACCAGATCGACCAAACCACGGTAATGCTCTTCGGCACCGATCGGCAATTGAATCGGCAGCGGATTGGCTCCAAGGCGCTCACGGATCATATCGACGCCACGCTGAAAATCAGCGCCGGTCCGATCCATTTTATTGATAAAGGCGATACGCGGCACACCATATTTGTCTGCCTGACGCCAGACCGTCTCGGACTGCGGCTCGACACCACCAACAGAACAGAATACCGCGACCGCACCATCCAGAACCTTCAGCGAACGCTCAACTTCAATAGTAAAGTCAACGTGACCGGGGGTATCAATGATGTTGACACGATGATCTCGCCAAAAACAGGTGGTTGCAGCCGAGGTAATGGTAATACCACGCTCCTGCTCCTGCTCCATCCAGTCCATGGTAGCGGCACCGTCATGGACCTCACCGATCTTATGTGAAACACCCGTATAATAGAGTATACGCTCTGTTGTCGTTGTCTTACCGGCATCAATGTGGGCCATAATACCGATATTACGGGTTTTAGCTAATGCTACTTTGCGTGCCACAACTTACTCCTGAAAATACCGCCGAGCTTACCAGCGATAATGAGCAAAAGCCTTGTTGGTCTCTGCCATACGGTGGGTATCTTCACGCTTTTTCACAGCAGCACCGCGATTATTGAATGCATCGAGAAATTCGCCAGCCAAACGCTCACGCATGGTTTTCTCACCACGAGCCTTCGCATAAATCGCCAACCAGCGCATTGCCAAGGCAGTCCGTCGAGAAGGAGTGACCTCCACCGGAACCTGATAGGTCGAACCACCAACACGCCGTGATTTAACCTCTAGAATCGGCCGGACATTATCCATGGCCGTCTTGAAAACCTCCAGAGGATCATTGCCGGTCCGCTCAGCAACCAGGTCGAAAGCACCATAAACAATCTGCTCAGCGGTACTCTTCTTGCCATTAACCATGACATTATTAACAAACTTCGCAACCAACTGATCGCCGAACTTGGGATCAGACAGGATAACCCGCTTAGGGACTTCTCTTCTTCTAGGCATGACGTCCTCTTCTTCTTACTTCGGGCGCTTGGCGCCGTATTTGGAGCGGCCCTGCTTACGATCCTTAACACCGGCAAGGTCAAGAGTACCGCGAACGATATGATAACGCACACCCGGTAAATCCTTAACCCGGCCACCGCGAATCAGAACCACGGAGTGCTCCTGCAGGTTGTGGCCGACACCTGGGATATAGGACGTTACAACGATCCCGTTCGTCAAACGAACCCGGGCGACTTTCCGCAGTGCCGAGTTCGGCTTTTTCGGAGTCGTGGTATAAACACGGGTACATACACCTCGCCTCTGCGGGCAACTTTTCAGCGCCGGAGCAGTCGACTTGGTAACTTTCTTTTGACGCCCCTTGCGAATCAGTTGGTTTATTGTTGGCATCTACAATCTCCCGAAAATTTACGATATTCAGCTTGTCCCTAAGTCAGTCTTTCTCAGGGGAAAAACCCGCTGACATTATCAATCGACACCGGCTTTGTCAAGCTCTTTTTTCCAGTTTAAAAATTAGTGGCTACCCGGCGCAAAGGCCCCTGTTTAGGGCCTTTGCCATTTCAATCTTCCACCCCGGAAACTTCTGTTTCCGACTCATCGATCTCTATCGGCTCTTCGAGCTTCACTTCCGGTTCCGGCATCAACAGCTCGGCTGCCCGGTACTTGGCAACCCCGGTTCCAGCAGGAATCAACCGGCCCATAATAACGTTCTCTTTCAGGCCACGCAGGTAATCGACCTTACCCTGAATTGACGCCTGAGTGAGAACCTTGGTGGTCTCCTGGAAAGAGGCTGCAGAAATGAAAGATTCGGTAGACAGCGACGCCTTGGTGATCCCAAGCATGATTGGCTCACCGATCGCCGGCTGTCCACCTTTGGCGATGACCCGCTCGTTCTCATCTTCGAAGATCCAACGCTCGATCTGATCATCAACCAGGAAACCGGTATCACCAACTTCCTTGATCTGAACCCGGCGTAACATCTGACGGACGATGGTCTCGATATGCTTGTCGTTAATCTTGACACCCTGCAAGCGATAAACTTCCTGAACCTCGTCAACCAGGTACTTGGACAGCTCCTTGCTGCCAAGGACGCGTAAAATATCATGCGGGTTGCTGGAGCCATCGACCAATTCCTCACCGGCTCGCAGGTAATCACCCTCATGCACTGATATATGCTTGCCTTTCGGAATCAGAAATTCCATCGGCTCACCAAACTCCGGCGTGACGATAATCTTGCGCTTCCCCTTGGAATCCTTACCGAAGGAAACCACCCCGTCAATTTCCGAGATCACTGCGACCTCTTTCGGCTTACGCGCCTCGAACAGTTCAGCAACTCGCGGCAGACCGCCAGTGATATCCTTGGTCTTGGTGGTTTCCCGCGGAATCTTGGCAAGGATGGTCCCGGCATAAATCGCCGTTCCGTCCTCAACAGAGATGTTGGCACCGATCGGCAACATGTAACGGGCCGGGGCACCATTTGCCAACTTGACCGTTTTACCATCCTCCCCTTTCAGGGTAATCCGCGGACGCTTGTCCGTCTGCTTAGCCTCGGTAACAACCTTACGGGACATGCCGGTGACTTCATCGACCTGTTCCTCCATGGTGGAGCCTTCAGCGATGTCACCATAGTGGACCATGCCACCGACTTCGGTGATAATCGGCACGGTATAGGGGTCCCACTCGGCCAGGACGTCACCGCTTTTGACTTCGCCACCTTCCTGGCGAGTCAGACGGGCACCGTAAACAACCGCATAACGTTCTTTCTCACGTCCGGTACTGTCAACGACAGCCACCTCACCTTTACGGTTCATGACAATCGGGAAGCCGTTACTATCGTTAACGGTGTTCAGGTCGATAAACTTCAAGGAGCCGTCAAAACGCGCTTCAAGAGCCGTCTGTTCTGCCCGCCGCGAAGCAGTACCACCGATGTGGAAGGTCCGCATGGTGAGCTGGGTACCCGGTTCACCAATCGACTGGGCCGCAATAACCCCAACCGCTTCACCCAGATTGACCAAGTGCCCACGAGCCAGATCACGGCCATAACAAAGCGCGCAAATACCACGCTTACTCTTGCATGTCAAAACCGAACGGATCTTGACTTTTTCGATCCCTGCTTCTTCGACCTTGATCATCAGATCTTCATCGATCATCCGATTGGACTCTACTAACAGTTCGTCAGTTACCGGATCGACGATATCGTCCAGCGCAACCCGGCCAAGAATCCGGTCGCCGAGGCGTTCGATAACTTCCCCCCCCTCGGTCAGCGTGGAGACCTCGATACCATCAAGGGTATCGCAGTCCTGCTCAGTGATGATCGCGTCCTGGGCAACATCCACCAGCCGTCGGGTCAGGTATCCGGAATTGGCCGTCTTCAGCGCAGTATCGGCAAGACCCTTACGAGCACCATGGGTTGAGATGAAATACTGCAGGACAGTCAGTCCCTCGCGAAAGTTCGCAGTGATCGGGGTTTCAATGATCGAGCCGTCCGGCTTGGCCATCAAGCCCCGCATCCCCGCCAACTGGCGAATCTGCTGAGCCGACCCTCGAGCCCCGGAGTCGGCCATCATGTGAATGGCGTTGAACGAGGAGACTTCAACCTCCTTGCCGTCCTCCGAGGTGATCTTATCGACAGCGATATTGCCGAGCATGGTTTCGGCAATATCCTCAGTACACTTGGCCCAAATATCGATGACCTTGTTGTAACGTTCACCGTCAGTGATCAACCCCTCAGTGTACTGTTGCTGAATATCCTTGACTTCTTCCGCAGCGACCTTGATCCGGGCTTCTTTGGTCGACGGGATTTCCATATTGTCGAGACAGATGGAAACCCCCGCCAGAGTCGAATAACGAAAGCCGGTCTCCTTGATCTTGTCTGCAAGGATAACCGTCTCCTTGTTGCCGGCCAGACGGAAGCTGACATCGATCAACTCAGCGACCTGCTTTTTGCCCATCACCTTATTGACATGTTTGAAGGGGATCATCTGCGGCACAACTTCACGCAGCAAAATCCGGCCGACAGTCGTCTCAATCAGTTCCACGGGGGCATTCTGTTCCGGTGACATACGCACCTTGATCGCGGCCTGCAGGCCAGCTTCTTCAGCATCAAAGGCCATGCGAACCTCTGCCTCTGAAGAAAACACCTTGCCGCTGCCCAGCACGAACGGACGCACACGGGTCATATAATAAAGCCCGAGGACCATATCCTGAGACGGGACGATAATCGGCTGACCACTGGCCGGGGAGAGGATGTTGTTGGTCGACATCATCAGCACTCGCGCCTCGATCTGGCTTTCAATCGATAACGGCAAGTGTACCGCCATCTGGTCACCGTCAAAGTCAGCGTTAAAAGCAGTACAGACCAACGGATGCAACTGGATCGCTTTTCCCTCGATCAACACCGGCTCAAAGGCCTGGATACCGAGACGGTGCAGGGTTGGTGCCCGGTTGAGCATCACCGGGTGCTCCTTGATGACCTCTTCAAGAACGTCCCAGACCTCTGCCTTCTCTTTTTCCACCATCTTTTTGGCACTCTTGACGGTGGTCGAGAGACCCCTCTCTTCCAGCTTTTGGTAAATAAACGGCTTGAACAACTCAAGCGCCATCTTCTTCGGCAACCCGCACTGGTGCAGTTTCAATTCCGGACCGACGACAATAACCGAGCGACCAGAGTAATCGACCCGCTTACCGAGCAGGTTCTGGCGGAAACGACCACCTTTCCCCTTGAGCATATCGGAAAGCGATTTTAGCGGACGCTTACTCGGTCCGGTGATGGCCCGGCCACGACGACCGTTGTCAAACAGGGCATCGACCGCTTCCTGCAACATCCGCTTCTCGTTACGAATGATGACTTCCGGAGCACGCAGCTCCATCAGCCGCTTGAGGCGGTTATTACGGTTGATGACACGTCGATAGAGATCATTAAGATCCGAGGTTGCAAAGCGACCACCGTCGAGAGGAACCAACGGACGCAGTTCCGGCGGCAGCACTGGGATGGTCTCAAGGATCATCCACTCGGGACGGTTACCACTCTGACGAAATGAGTTGATAACCTTCAGCTGCTTGGAAACCTTCTTCCGCTTGGCTTCGCTGGTCGCTTCCTTCATCTCGATCCGCAGGCGTTCGCCCGTTTCTTCAAGATCGATATCGGAAAGCAGTTCGCGAATTGCCTCGGCTCCCATGCCGGCCACAAACTGCCCGGCAAATTCATCCATCGCTTCGCTGTACTTGTCTTCCGGCAACAGCTGCCCCTTTTCCAGGGTCGTATCGCCGCCATCCAACACAACATATGCTTCAAAATAGAGGACCTTTTCCAGATCCTTGAGGGTCATGTCAAGCAGTGCACCGATACGAGACGGCAGAGACTTGAGGAACCAGATATGGGCCACCGGACAGGCCAGATCAATATGACCGAGCCGTTCACGACGAACCTTGCTGGGGATGACTTCAACACCACATTTTTCGCAGACAATGCCGCGATGCTTCATCCGCTTATACTTACCGCAGTTACATTCATAATCTTTGGTCGGGCCAAAGATCTTGGCGCAGAAAAGGCCGTCACGCTCCGGCTTGAAGGTCCGGTAGTTGATGGTTTCCGGCTTTTTTACTTCACCAAAAGAACGCTCGCGGATCTTCTCCGGCGAGGCCAGTGAAAGTTTGATCGCATTGAAACTCAATGGATCTTTCGGACGCTCAAAGAGACTGAAGATATCTTCCAAAACGCATCCTCCTTGTAGGATGAGTGTTCAGCTTTTAATTCTCGGCCGCATGGCCGCCAGTCAGGGGCTGATGACTCAGTCCCCTTCCTCCAGCAGATCGACATCGAGACAGAGGGCCTGCAGTTCTTTGATAAGAACGTTGAACGATTCCGGCAGACCTGCCTCCAGGGTGTGCTTACCCTTGACGATTGCTTCGTACATCCGGGTTCGGCCAGCCACATCATCCGATTTGACCGTGAGGAATTCCTGCAATGCATGGGCCGCACCATAGGCTTCCATCGCCCAGACCTCCATCTCCCCGAGCCGCTGGCCGCCGAACTGCGCCTTACCACCGAGCGGCTGCTGGGTGACCAGGCTGTAGGGGCCGATCGAACGGGCATGAATCTTGTCATCAACCAAGTGGTGGAGTTTCAGCATATACATGATGCCGACGGTGACTTTTTCCATGAACGGAACACCGGTCTCACCATCGTAGAGGGTCATCTGGCCGCTGGTTGCGAAACCAGTCCGCTTCATCTCGGCTTTCATCTGTTCTTCGGAAACACCTTCGAAAACCGGAGAAGCCATCGGCACGCCGTGGGAAAGACGTTGCGCAAGCACTTTCAGATCGTCTTCCTCAAGGCCATCAATAAAGCTGTCGAGTTCTTTATCGTTATAAGCTTCCTTGATCTGTTTCTTGAGGGCTTTTTCACTATATTGCTCTTCTAAAACCCTGGCAATCTGATTGCCGAGTCCACGCGCCGCCAAACCCAGATGCGTCTCAAGAATCTGCCCGACGTTCATACGGGATGGAACACCCAATGGGTTGAGGACAATCTCAACCGGGGTTCCATCTTCCATATAGGGCATATCTTCCTGCGGCAAAATGCGCGAGAGGACACCTTTGTTGCCGTGACGACCAGCCATCTTGTCGCCAACCTGCAACTTACGCTTGATGGCGATGTAGACCTTGACCATCTTGATGACACCCGGCGGGAGATCATCACCACGCTGGCATTTTTCAATCTTATCTTCAAAAACGGCCTGAACCAGTTGTTCACGTTCCGCCAACCGATTCAACAGATTGCTGACTTTTTCCTCAACCTCGGGATTACCGGAAACCGAAATTTCCCGCAGCCGGCTGAAAGGGACGTTGCCAAAGGTCTCTTCAGTGATCTTGCGCTTTTTCGGCAGCAGCGTGTTCCCCTCTTCATCCTCGATCGAGACTGCTGAGGTCAAGCCACTGAGCAAAGAGCGGATTTTGTTACGGGTCGAGTTACGCAGAATGCGGATTTCATCATCCTGATCCTTGAGCAGTTTTTCGATCTCGCGAGTTTCAATCTGCTCGGTCCGGGCGTCTTTATCCAAACCCTTACGAGAGAAAACCCGGGCACCGATAACCACACCTTCTTCGCCTGGCGGCACCCGCAGCGAGGTATCACGGACATCGCCGGCTTTTTCACCGAATATGGCCCGCAGCAGTTTTTCTTCAGGAGAAAGTTGCGTTTCTCCTTTCGGCGTAATCTTGCCGACCAGGATATCACCCGACTTGACGCTGGCCCCGATCCTGATAATCCCGGACTCATCAAGGTTACGCAAAGCATCCTCACCAAGGTTCGGAATATCATCGGTGATTTCTTCTTTCCCCAGTTTGGTGTCACGAGCGACACACTCAAACTCCTCAATGTGAATCGAGGTGTAGCGATCTTCCTGAACCAGTTTCTCGGAAATCAGAATCGAATCCTCGAAATTGTAACCGTGCCAGGGCATAAAAGCGACCAGCAC
>WTCI01000291.1 GCA_013138655.1 Desulfuromonadaceae bacterium
AAAGCGGTCGGGATAAGACTGCGACGGTGCTTTTCCGAGTAGAGCCACTGGACGAAAAAACGCATGAAAAACATCGCTTGTCCGGCAAAGCCGATGGCCAGGATAAGAATTTCAGTGGTCGACAAATTCATCATTTTTCTTCTTTAATCTCAATCGACAGCTGACGGCTCTGCATCCAGCGCACCGCGATCAGATCGTAAAGACCTTCCACTCCCCGGCGCAGGTTGGTGTATTTGGATTCGCCGTACAGCCGGTGGCGATGGTTGACTTTGACCTCGATCACTTTGGCCCCCTCCAGGCGCATCAAGGTCGGCAGGAAACGGTGCAGCCCCTTGTAGATGCGGATCCGCTTCAGCATTTCAGCGTTCATGATTTTCAGCGAACAGCCGGTATCGTGAATGGTCTCCCGGGTCAGCCAGTTGCGCACGCCATTGCCGATCCGGCTGGCGATTTTTTTTGACCAGCTGTCCTGACGGTAGAAACGCCAGCCATTGACCAGGTCATAATCGCCATAATGCTTGATCATCTGGCGCAGGTCAGCCGGGTCGTTCTGCAGGTCGGCATCCATGGTGATGATAATATCGCCGGTAGCGGCTTGAAAACCGGCATAAAGGGCGGCTGATTGACCGCAATTGCGGACGAAGGAGAGATAGCGGACCGGTTCAATCCGTTCGGCCAAGTCACGAATGAGTGGCAAACTGCCATCCGTGCTGCAGTCATCCACCAGCAAGATTTCGTAATTGTCGGAGAGGTCCGGGGCGACCGCCTGTATTTCTTCTATAAGCCGCGGAATATTTTCTTCCTCGTTGTAGATCGGGACAACGAAGCTGATTTTTTTCATGATTTGACTGCTCCTGTCTGCAGCAAAATAAGACACCTGACGAACCGCGCCTTATACCATGTATTTGTTCCCAAAGTCAGCAAAAAAATCCCCATTCTTGACAAGTTACGCTCTTGGCACTACAGTGCGCTGACCTGTTTTCGCATTGGAGTTGTCGTGAATGAATCGCTGGTAAAGTCATCGTTGAAAGAACTTCTGCTGCCGTTGGCGGTGTTATTGCTGTTGACCCTGCTGTTTCGCAATACCGACCTGGATATGCAGATCACACGACATTTCTATCATTCCGGGGAGGGCTGGATCTACGCCGAGCAGTGGTTTTGGATGCTCCTCTATAAGCGTGGGATGATCCCGGGGTTTTTGCTCGGGCTGGTTGCTTTGCTCTGCCTGTGCCTTGCCTGGAAGCTGCCGAAGCTGCGTCGCCAGTGGCGCTCGTACCTGTTGCTGGTGCTGCTGTTGTTGATCGGTCCGGGTCTGCTGGTCAACAGCCTTTTCAAAGATAACTGGGGGCGAACACGGCCGAAGCATGTCATCGAATTCGGTGGCCATCTTCCTTTTATCAAGATTTGGGATCGGGGCGAGCGGGGGGTCAATAAATCCTTTCCCTCGGGGCATGCCTCGATCGGTTTTTACACCATCGCCCCCTTCTTTGTCCTGCGCCGCAGACGGAAACGGCTGGCCGGGCTTTTTCTGTGTGGCGGGACCGTTTATGGACTGCTGATGGGATGTGGGCGGATTGCCCAGGGAGGACATTTTCCGAGTGATGTCGTTTGGGCCTGGGGAATGGTTTACCTGTCCGGGCTGCTGCTCTGTTACCTTCTTAAACCGGAAAAGCCGACAGAAACCCATTTGCGTCCGCCGGCCCTCACTTAGACCTTACTCTCCCTTTTGCGTTTTTTCGAGTTCCCCCATCAATTTTGCCCAGATCAGGCCGAGCTGCTCGTGCAACCAATACTGCGTCTTCGCCAGGGTGCGGGCATTCGGAAAAACCCATTTACTTAAGACCGGTTTGCTCTGGTGATGGGTCGGCGCCGGGATCGGCTCTAACCCGGCACGTTTGAAAAATCCCATGGCTCGTGGCATATGGGCTGCCGTCGTCACCAGAACCAGCGGGTTGCCGGCAAAGTTTTCGGCAATCAGCTGTGCTTCTTCGGCAGTGTCTTTCGGGCCGGTGAAGGAGAGAATGTCACCCTCCGGGACGCCGAGCGCTAAAGCCAGTTCTTTCATCTTCTCCGCAAAAGAGATCGGATCGGCAGGGGTTCCGTGATAGCCGGTAAAGATCAGTCTGCTGCCGGGATTGAGTCGGTAAACACGGATTCCCTCAGCCAGCCGGACAATCGCAGTTGGGCTCAGTTCACTGGTTGGCGGCAGTTTTTCCGATGAAGTCTGGGCGTGACCGAGAACGGCAACATAGTCAGCCGGTGTTTCGCTTGCCTGATAGCTGGGAAACCGTTGTTCCAGCGGTCCGGTGACCTGGGAGACCAAGGGCGCATAGCTCGAGGTAAACAGCAGCGCCGTTGCCAGCAGGACAAACAGAAACCCCGCCCAGCGGGTTTTTCGCCGCAGTAGAAAGAGCAGCGCCCAGAGGAGCAGGAGCAGGATGATCGGCAGCGGCATCAACAGGTTTCCGAGGAAATTCTTTGCCAGAAAAAAAGCGTTTTCCATCAGTTCCACTCCGGCCAGGAAAGCAGGTTTTCACCCCGCCAGAGGTGATATTTACGTTCACCGGCGGCACCGATCGGGATATGTTGTTCTCCCAGGTCGACAACATTTTCAAAGATTTCAGCCAGGTCTTTCGGAACGTCCTCTTCAGTGTTTTCCAGAATCAGCGCATCCCACCCCAGCTTGTCAACCGGTCCGGGCCAGAGTTCGTACTGGCTGCTGACGCGCGGTGGGCTCCCCGGCCATTTGTAGGTGATCGGATGCCCAGGTGCATAGAAGGCGACTTCGGCCGGATATTTACGTGAGGAGGAGATGACGAAGGTCTCGTCCGGTTGTGGCTGTTTCTGGAGTATTTCGCCGACCTGCTGCCCCAACTCCTGCCAGCCTTTGACCCGATAGGTCGGATCTTTTTTGCCCAGAGAGAGGAAGCTCAACTCCATGACAAAGGGGAGCAGGTAAGCGATCAGGGTTAAAGCAACGCCAAGTTTCAGGCCGGGGATAA
Source organism: Desulfuromonadaceae bacterium (assembly GCA_013138655.1). GTDB lineage: Bacteria > Desulfobacterota > Desulfuromonadia > Desulfuromonadales > Geopsychrobacteraceae > Malonomonas. The sequence continues at coordinate 3,003 of WTCI01000291.1, forward strand.
ACCATTTACGCAACCTGTCGATAAAGCCTGCATTGACCTGTCCACGGCCCCAGGCTGCCAGCAGCAGCAGTCCGGCCGGGTAAAAGGTTGCCGGCCAGTTGGGATTGATGCTCTGTTTGAAACTGAAACCACTGAAACCGAGCAGGCCGATAGTGCCGAAGATGAACAGGAACCGGACCTGGCGGGATTGTTTGAAAAACCGGGGCAGCAGGGAGAGCATCAACAGGATCAACAGTAGCCAGGTGATCGGTGTCAGCAGACCCATCTGGCCACCGATAAATTCACCAAAGGTCTTCAGGTGATCAAGCATCGTCGTGCCGGCAAGTTCGATGTGATGGGCGGTGTGTTTGAACGTGATCCAGCCGTGGCGGAAGTTCCAGTAGAGCGACGGCAGTAAAAACAGCAGTGACCCTCCCCAGAGCAGCCAGGGCCAGCGCTGTTTCAGGTGCCCACGATCTTCACCGGAGAACAACAGGTAGAGGATCAGCAACACCGGGAAGACCAACATCATCTGCTTGCTCAGTGAGCCGAGTCCGATCAGCAGCATCGTCAGCAGCCACCAGTGCAGCTTTGCCCGAGGGGTTTCCAGGGCCCGCCAGAGGGTATAAAGGGCCAGGCACCAGCAGCAGATCAGCAGGACATCGGTCGCCATGATCAACCCCAGAGCTGCAGCGCCGGGGGTCGCCAGCCATGCGGCAACACCCCAGAAGGCGACTTCGGCGTTGAACAGCCGCCGGCCACACAGGTACATTCCGAAAAGTCCGACGGCTCCGAAGACCACGGCCGGTATCCGTACCGCCTGTGGTGAAATGCCGAGCAGTGTGGTGGAGAGGGCGTTGATCCAGGCGATCATCGGCGGCTTGCTGAAGTAACCGAAATCAAGCCGTCGTGACCAGTCCCAGTAATAGCTTTCATCCGGGCCGAGATCGAGGGGGACAATATAGAGGTAGCCGAGCCGCAGCAGGGTCACGCAGACCAGCAACAGGGCAAAATAGCTGTCCCAGCGTATATTGGATGGTTTCATGTCGGGCTTCGGTTCAACCTGCGGGCCCGCAGGCGTGTCAACCGGTGAGTCCGCTGCGTCGGTTTTCTGCTCATCCTCCGGATGGGCGACCGAGTCAGCTGTGTCGGTTTTCTGCTCATCCTCTGAAAGGAAGACCGCGTCAATTACTGTGTCGGCTTTCTCCTCAGTTTTTGAACTCGGTGTCATTCCGGGCTTTGTGTCGGGAGTTATATCGGTCATGATGTTCTTTCATGTAAGTCAGGAATTAATCCGTCAAAAGTACCGCAGGAAAGCCGCAGGATCAAGGATTCTGTTGTCGGTAACGGCAACGGGATTGCAGCGGGCAGTTGCTGCAGATTGGTCGTTTGCGGCAACACTCTTTGCCGTGGATGACGACCAGGGCGTGATACTCGTTGAACAGAGGCACCTCCTGCGGCAGGCGAGCCATAAAAAAGTCACGGATTTGCGCATATTTTTCAGCCCCTTCGAGGTGTCCCAACCGCCCGAACAGGCGGCCGGTGTAGGCATCGACAACAAAAGAAGGCCGCTGCCCGGCGTAGAGCAGGATCGAGTCGGCGGTTTCCGGGCCAATCCCCTTGAGTGTCAACAGTTCCCGGCGGGCAATCGCCAGGGGTTGCTGTAACAGCACCTCCAAGCGGCCCTGATGAAACTGACGCAGATGTTGACAGAAAAGCTGTAATCGCTCCGCCTTCTGGCGAAAGAATCCGGAAGAACGGATCAGCTGTTCCAGTGATTCTTTATCCAGGGTCAGGATGCTTTCCACCTTCAGCGCCTCTGCCCGGCGCAAATTGATAATCGCTTTTTCGACGTTACCCCAATTGGTATTCTGGGTCAGAATAGCGCCGATTGCGACCTCGAAAGGCGTCTCGGCCGGCCACCAGTGACGGTGCCCGTAATGCTCGAGGAGCCGCTGGTAGATCTGCATCAGGTCAGGCATGCTGCGTCCCGGATAGGTATCTGTTCTGTTTTGTTTATAGCTACGGTCAGTGTGCATCAAATTATCTGTTGTGACCAGCTTGAATCATTTTCCGGTAAAAAAAACGGGGCCGTTTTCCAACAGCCCCGGAGTTTATGACAGAGTAAGGAATTTTCAGCTTTAGAAAATCTCTCTCCAATAGGTCATGTTTGTCGAAGGCAGGCCGCCTTTCTTGATATCGTTGTTGTATTCTCCATCACCAAACGAGCGGATGCCGCCAGGGGTTCTGATATAGAGGTGCTCATCCTCGACAGTCGGAGCGGTATACAGGTCGCCGACTTCCAACCCGGCATTCCCCAGATCATCATTGATAACCGATGCCCCGTCATAGGTGAAGGCATAGATACGTCCTTCATTCGGCCCCTCACAGGGATCCTCCGTCTCACCGGTTGCTGTCCCGAAATAGATTTGTCCGGCGGCGGCAAAGGCCGAAGCGAAAATCCGGTGCCCGGCGGGGAGTTCGAAGAACCATTCCAGGCGGATCGGGGTATTTGAGGCCACATTTTTGCCCGCCTTGTCATTGTAGGCAAAGAACTGGTAGGTCGTGTTGCCGGTGTCGATGTCTTCATCGTAGTACGGGCTGTCCCCCGTGCCGAAGAAGATACGCACATTGTAATCAATGGCACCGGTACTGGTGAGGCCATTGTCGACAACCACCGAAGGTGAACCGTAGATCGGATGATAGCGCTGGTTGGGATCGACCGTGTTTCCGTCCTCATCGGTGAAATCAACATTGACCAGAACAGTACTCAGATGGCCGGAAGAATTCGGGCTGTCGGGGAAATTGATCTTGTAGAGATAGCCCTTGTCGGTGCCGATATAGGCCCGGTCGGTATAACCGTTGCCGTCGCTGTCAACGATGGAGGGTTGCCCTGAGGGAACTCCTCCCCGGCCCGCCTCAATCGAATCAAGGACGATCTGTTCCAGAACGGTCCCGGTATCAATGTCGACCATATAAACCGAGGGGTAGGCATTAGGGTCGTAGTTCCGGCCGGAGACGAAGAAAGCCACCCATTTGGTTTCTGCGGTGCTGATGTCGAATATTCGACCGATCACGGCGACGGCCGGTGAAGAACGGCTGCGGAACAGTTCGGGGTCGGAAAATTCCCACAGGAATGCAGGAGCAGAGGTATCTGTGACATCGAGGCAGAAAATAGTATCGCCACCGTTCCCTTCCGCGGACAGAATAACGGTCCGCCATTCTTTGTCGCCATTATCATCAACATCGATATAGACATCGGCCACGGCCGGAGAAGCGTCCACGTAAGCGCGATCTTCGCCGTTGAGAACATTGTTTTTCAGTCGGGGCAGCAGGTTTGCCGGAATAAACGCCCAGAGTTCTTCACCCGTGCCGTAGTCCGGCGCCGCCAGGCCGAGATCCTGCCAGCGGAAATAGGGGGGGTCGGTGCTGGTGAGAGAGGCCAGGTAGGTTATCCACCAGCTCTGAACGTCCGCATAATTGCTGACTGAGGCATCCGGCCAGAGGTAATAGCCGCGTTTTTCTATGACAGCAATTGTTTTCGGATTGTCGCCCCAGCGGAACGCCCCGGTATCGAACGCATGCAGCATACCGTCACGTGAACCGACAACCGCAATGGTCCGACGATCGGCATTATCTGTCCGGAAACTGTCGTAAGCGGTTCGCTCGGGCAGGGTGATCGATGTGCCGTAATACCAGGCCGGTTTTCCCGGCGGGGTGACCACCGCCGGAGTGGAGTGATCAATCGGGCCGAGGATTCCTTCTTTCCTGGTTGTTGCACCATCCGCGTAGCCTTGGGTCCAGTTAACCAGCCAGTTACCGTCATTGCTGTCAAAATCGTTATCGTTGTCAAAATCGTAGTCGTAGCCTGAACCGTTCAGGTATGAGTCGTCGATGGCGAGAACCGAGTCGGGCGTATTCGCTCGGGTGAACTTGAGCAAGTCCCCGGTCAGGACATAAGAGCTGTAGGATGCCGTAATCGCCACATTATTGCCGGGAGCTTCGTTAAAGGTGACGGTGTATTCACCGGTATAACGATTGATGCTGCCGGTCGCGCCTTGTGACAGAGATCCGATCAAATCGTTAATGTAGAGATCTTCAAAGGTCTCCCGGTTGTCGGTAATGTTGACTGTGGTTGCCAGCACCGGATGCGAAGCCAGGGTGCCGCTGAAGGTTCTGGTCGTTCCGTCGCCGGTTCCGAGGGATTCGTCGGTCACGGTTGTAATCGTCATTTGTGGGTATTTTATGACACGGGCACTTGGTTCCTTGTTCTGTAATTCGGTTGCTGCATCCCAGAGTTCTATATAGTCCGTCGCCGTGGTATCGACCGGATCATAAATGCGCATGGCGCGTAAATGCCCCCGCAGGCTTTTATCGGTCCAGCTGCTTGCCGGGGTTTCATAGCTGGCGTCGAACAGCAGGTTCCCCTGGATGACCGGTGTTGAACGGGAGACTTCGCCATGGGTTGCCACGCTGGCATCCAGCTGTACATCCACGATGGCCGGCTGGTGGGCTTCGTTGTCACTGGTGAAATTGGCCCGCCAGATCAGCAGTCTGCCGGAAAGGTTCATTCCGGAAAAATCGATACGCACACTGCGGTAGGTGGTCGCCGGGGAGCCGGGAGTCCAGCTGTCGGTGATCATCACTCCAGCGGCGGCGAGATCAGTCGAAGTGATCGGGTCGCCATTGTTGTCAAGCGGATAACGTTTGACGATGTCCCAGTGAGTGATTGTCACCCAGGTGTCCCCACCGTCAATGGAAAGTTCATAGGAAATACTGGATGCGCCATCCCCGGGCATATTGTCGGTGACTTGCAGAGTGACAGCAGTAAAGTAGGCATCGGTTTCAACCGGTGTGACGGCTTCGGTCCGTAATAATTCTGCACTGCCCCCGGTTTTTCGCTCGATTTGAAAGATCATGTCGTTGTGGTCGGTGTCGCCGCCATTCGGTAAGTCTTCCCAGCCCAGCACCCATTCATTCGGTTTGTCGGCCGGGGTTCCGACAATCACGTGGGCAAACTGCTCTCCACGGGTAATGGCGAGGGTTTGCGTATCTGTTTCGGTAAAACTCAGGTTGAACAGGCTGCTCAGCCGATCGATAGCTGTTTGCCCCATCCAGTTGCTGACGATGGCGCAGGTCCCCTCGTTCTCAAGGGGTGAGCCGAGAAGGTAGGTTTTGGTGAACGAATCCCCGGAGCATGAACCGTTCCAGATGTCCGGGTTCCAAGCTGTTTTGGTGTAGAAGGTTGGCGGATTGACGGTTGCTGCATAACCGGAGGTCAGGGTAAAAACGATCTCTGTGCCCGCCGCAAAGCGGTCGAGGGAAACCCGGTTGTCGAGGGCGTTAATGATACCGTCACCATTGCTGTCGGTTATTGCGGTTCCGTCATCCAGGATGCCTCTGTCAAGGACCCCGTCATTGTTGTTGTCGTTGATGTTGTTATAAATCTGCCTTGGCGCGGTTGTCGCCGGATCATCAGTGGCGTAAAGCCAGCCCAGGTCATTGCTGTCGTAGCCGGCGCCCTCGTAGAGGAAGGTGACCGAGACTTCCTGTTCAAAGGGGATGACGATAGAGTTGGGATCCAGAGCAGCGTTCCCTGTCTCCAGCTGCAGGGTGCTGCCGGCGACGACCGAGACGCTGGTCAGCGAGAAGTCGTTGGCGTCGAAGCCGGCTGAATAATCGGTGGTGACCGAGGTCCCGCAGCCGAGAATCACCGAATCGACCGAGGTGTCATCAAAGGTCGCGGTGACGGTATGATTTGTGGTGCCCATGGCGAGGGTTGCATCTTCAGCAGTGGCCGAATCAACGCCACTCCAAGAGGTAAAAGCGGAACCTGATCCGGGAGATGCAGTTAAGCTGAGGGTGCTGTTGTCGGCAAAGGGGCAGCTGCCGCCACTGGTGTAAACCGTGCAGTTGTCGGCCCCGTCCGAAATGGTGACATTGCCGCTTCCGGAACCGGCAAAGTTGACAGTGACGCTGTTCTGCGCGATGAAGTCGACAGCAACGATCTGATCGGAACCATCCATGAAAATCGAGGTTTCGGCACTGTTCACATCTGCAACGTTGCCGACCCAGTGGGAAAACTCGTAGCCTGCTGCAGGGACTGCTCTCAGCGCGACGGTTGCATTGTTAGCGACGGAAAGACTTCCCGTGGCGGAGATGGCTTGTCCGGCAAAGTAGACGGTGCCCTGACCGGTGACGGTACTCAAGTATAAGTTTTGTTTGGCAAGTGCGGTCGACGAAAATGCCAGGGTCAGCAACAGGCTCAGTAGCGAGTAACATAACAGTTTTTTTGCCATCTTTCTTCTCCCGGGGCCGGACTTTCAGCAACTTTTGCTTAGCCATCTCATGACTTTTTGCGAGTGCATCATTTATTGAATCTGCGAGTTAAAAGCCGCATCCACGGGATTGACATCGTTGGCGCCGTAGTTTTTCCCGGCGCCGCCACCTTCCTGAGCACCATAGCCGCTGAGGGCATCACCACCGGTCGCGGCCCCTTTCATCAGAATTTCGATGCTGGAGCTGCCGCCGCCCGGAACCCGAGCGTCCGCACGCAGGTAGATGATGCCGTCGGTATCGTCTCGGTGTTCATTCCCCGCCGTGCCGCCGTCATCGTTGTCCCAGACGGTGACGTTGTACAGGTAGTTGCCGCTCAGATTACCGTCCGTGATCCAGCGTGACCCGGTCAAGTAAGTGCTGCCGGTGGCATCGTCTCCGGAATTAAAAACTTCATCCGGACCTTCAAGCGCAAAGTCCCAGTCGGGATCTATTCCGGCGGCAAATTTGGCCATATTTTTATCGAGGAAAACGCTTTTGAAGTTTCTGCGCAGGTGGTCAACTCCCGCTTCAGCCGCATAAAAAGCTTCCGAGTGGGTTCGTTCAGTCGCTGAAATCATGGTTTCCAGCATTGAGGTGTTGGTGGCGGCCATGCCGATGATGGTCAACAGTGCCAGAATAACCATCGCAGTGACCAGAACGGCGCCTCTTTGATTATGTAAATTTTTCATTCGTGACTCCGTTTAGTTCAGTCCGAAATTCCGTATTTTAACCGTCACCGTTAACAGCCGCCGTCGGTAATTATCCGCCGGGCCAGCCCCGTTATCTTCCAAGGCCATGCGCTGGCCGCTAAAATTTCCGTAACTGTTCCTGTGTGGATGGGCACTGCGAGCGAGAACATTGATTGTGACCAAACGGACCTCGGGGATTTCCGCAGCGGTCAGGTCCCGGTTGTTGATCGTGGTTCCGTCATCCAGTTCAAAGGAACACTGGAAATCTTCGATATGTTCGGCAATGACCTCCCCGCCATCCCCTGTGTCCCGGTACAGAGCTGTGATACCGTTCGCATCGGTGGCAACGGAGTAAATGGCCTTATACATGCTTTTGGTATTGAAGAAGCTGATGGTGCTGCCCGGGGCAAGGGTGTTGAGTTGTTTGTTGGCGAGACTGGTTGCCGGATTTTCTCCTAGAAAGTTGTAGAGATCCTCAGCTCCCGGGATTTGGGCGTAGCTGACATTCGGACCATTACTGAGAGTGTCAAAGCTGCCGCCACCGTTGTTGCTGATATGGGTTGCAATCAGGATGCTGGTTTGGCTCTTGTCGGGAGTGCTGACAATAAAAGGCATATTCGAGGATGCCAGGGCATAGACCGCACCGTTGCACGAGCAGGTTTCAGTCAACCAGGAACTATACGGCGCATCATCCAGTTCTTCGGCGAATCCCGCAGTCGTCGCCGTTGGGGACGTGGTGCTTGCCAACGTTAGGGGGGGGAGGTCGCTGCAGAGAATTGTCGCCGCGCCCGTCAAACTGCCACAGGCATTGCTGTCGGAAGCTTCATAGATGATAGTCAGCCGGTCAGTGCCGCTTGTTCCGCCGTTTTCAAACCAAAGGGGGAGGACTGCTGCGGCATTGGGTCCTTGCAGATTCATGGCCCCGGATCCTGCCATGCGGATGTCGCGTTCCAGAAACATCTTCGCCGTGCGGACATTCTGTTGCATGGCAGCAACGTCTTCCTGAACGTTGTAGGTTGCCTGACTGCTACTGAAGACCTTCATGATCACGGTGAGGAGGATGCTTGAAATTACCAGCACAACGAGGAGCTCAACCAGGGTGAACCCCCGGTTGTTTGATTGCTGAGAAATGTTCATCACTCGCCTCCGTTGGCAACGATTGTGCGCAAAATAACCTGGTGCGGGCCCTTGCTCACCCAGCGCACCGTGACCGTGACCCTTTTCAAGTCGGCCATGGGGGTATCGACTTCAACAAGGGTTTCTCTACGGTAAATTGTTCCGTTGACGTTGGTTTCGATGTAGGGATTGGGGTCAGTGGTCGGAGGGTTCGGATTATAGATGTCGGCGTAATCCATATTGCGGATTTCTTCAATGCGGTCTTCAGCCAGACTGGTCGCCTGAGATATCGTGCTGCCGTGGGAGTTCCCTTTGATTGCGGTCACCTGCAAACCAGCAACGGCCAGCAGGCCGAAAGCCAGAATGGTGACGGCAATCAGCAGCTCGATTAAAGAAAATCCCTTGTCGTTTAGCGGTTTCATAGCAAGTGGACTCCTTTTTAGTTCGACCAGCCCGAACCGTAGTTGTGCCAGATTTTTATCCGGCCGGTTGCGGCAAGAGTGCTGACAGCAAAGGTTATCCCGCTGGGTACAGTGAGGTAGACGGTTCCCGTGTCAGAGCTTGTGCCGTTCGGGTTGAACACGATCCGATCGTTGGGATAGGAGACGCCATCACCAATGGCCACAGCATTCAGTTCTCCCTGGTTGCTGCCAAAGGAAACATTTTGCGGGAGTGTGATTGTACGAAAAACGGTGTCGTCGCCATCTCCCCAGGTTACGGGGTCGGCAGGATCTTCCGGGGCATAGGGTTCGCCCGAATCGCTGATGACGACATAGCTGTTTGCTCCGGGATTGAACTGAATGGCCCAGGGCCTGGTATCGCGTATCGCCCTGGTGCGGGCCAGATTCATGTTGCTGGTGAGATCCCTGGCAACACTTTTCAGTTGGGCCTTATCCCCTTTGTTGCCCATGTAGTAGTATGCTGTCATCATCATGATCGACATCATACTGATTACAATAATGACTTCGAGCAGGGTGAAGCCTCTCTGGCCGGGTCTTCTCATTGTCCGACATCCCTTCCAATGGTGATACGTCTTTGGACTGTGCTAAGTATGGCCTTGATGGTTAAGGGTTGCGATAGCACATCACTCCAATTTTTTACCAGAGAATTATGTGATATTGCTCCAGTCGGAAACAATATAATTGTTGACAAACAATCTGATTTGATAATTCCAATAGATTGGAGTTTTCTTATTCTTATCGCTTATTAAAAGCAATTATTGTGCCGGATTGGAGGGCTTGTTTCCGGGGGTTAGATCGTCAGGCGAGGGGTATAGTTATGCAATATTTGTCAAGAATGTGCATTTTTTGCATTTATGCCGCGGGTTCAAAGTAAATGCCTTTCGCATCAGCCTGCTTGCAGCTGAGGAGCGCTTCTTCGGTGTTTCCGGGCTGCTCTACCGGGTAACGGCAAAAAAATCCAGGGTGTTCTGCCAGCCCGAATCTTCTTTAAGTATTCCGTCAAGCCGGGAACCCACACCTTTAAAACCTCCTTGCTGTTGGTCCGGGCTGTTCCGGTGACCATAGAAAGCAAGCAGCCGGGACAAACCCACTACATCAGAGTGGAGTATCAATTCGGGGTGCCGTTCGCTTTCAAGATGGTTGAGGTGTCAGGGGCCGAAGCTCTGGCGGAAATCCCCAGCTGTTTTGATATTACCGGGAAAAAGGCGCAGCGTAGACTGCGCTTTTTTTTTACCTGAAGCTTGGCCCCGTGTCTCTATTTGTGCCCATGCAGACGACAGATGAATCAGCTTTCCCTCGCTGTCGGCTTCCTCTATAATCCCACCCCATGCTTGAATATTTTTCCTCTGATAGTTTATTGCAATTGCGCTATGCCATTGACGAAGCTGGCGGCAACGAGGTGTTTGTCCTCGGCCAGGTCGATGCCGAACGGCGGATCGTCCAGGTCGAGGTGCTGGCGCGGGGCTCGGAAGCGGCTGTCCCGGCGATTCTGCAGACCTGTAGATATGGCGATGTTGTTATCCATAATCATCCTTCCGGTGACCTCAGACCCTCTGCGGCAGATATAGAGGTTGCCTCGCAATTCGGCTCTTTGGGAGTCGGCTTCTACATTGTGAATAACACTGTGGATAAGCTGTATCGGGTTGTGGAAGCTTTTGCCGGGAAGGATGAACAGAAGCTTTCGCTGGAGCAGGTCGGTGCATTGCTCGGGCCGGATGGTGTCATCGCCAACAAGTTGCCCGATTATGAGGAGCGCCCCGAGCAGTTGCGGATGGCCTTTGCCGTCAGTGAAGCCTTCAATCAGGGACAGCTGGCGGTGGTCGAAGCCGGCACCGGTATCGGCAAGAGTCTTGCCTATCTGGTCCCGGCGCTGCTCTGGGCACGGGCCAATGGGGAGCGGGTGGTGGTTTCGACCCGGACCATCAATCTGCAGGAACAGCTGATCCGCAAGGATCTGCCGTTTTTGCAGCGGGCCACCAATATTGAATTTCATGCTGTTCTGGTCAAAGGGCGCAGTAACTACCTGTGCAGGCGGAGAAGTGAGACGGCCGGCCGGGAGCCGGGATTGTTCGATCAAGGTCAGATTGGCGAGCTTCAGCAGATTCTTAAGTGGGCTGAAACCACCGCCGACGGCTCAAAGGAAGATCTCTCCTTTATCCCCAGCTACCAGACTTGGGAAGAGGTCTGCTGCGAGGCGGACCAGTGTGCGCGGGTCCGCTGCCAGTATTATAGCCGCTGCTTCTTTCACAAGGCGCGGCGTCAGGCGGCGCGTGCCGACATTCTGGTGGTCAACCACGCCCTGCTGCTCTCCGATCTGGCCTTGCGCCAGCAGACCGGCAACTATTCGGCAACCGCTGTGCTGCCTCCTTTTGAGCGGGTAATTCTTGATGAGGCTCATCATCTGGAGGATGTTGCCACCAGTTATTTTTCGGTACAGATCACCCGGTTCACCTTCTCCCGGACGTTGAATCGACTGCGGCATCCGCGCAAGCCGAATCTGGGCCTGCTGCCGCGATTGCTCGATCAGTTGTCGCGGGAGCTGCCGGAGAGCGAGGATGAACTCTACCGGGCTCTGCACGAGCGGATTGAGGCGCTGATCTCCCGGCGCCAGAAGTTGTTGGAACTGGCTCTGGAAGAATTGCAGTCGATCGGTGAGGAATTGCCGGCGGCACTCGGCAAACAGGTTTCGGCCAAATTTGAATTGAAGCACCGGGTGCTGCCCGGGTTCTTGCAGAGTGCTGAATGGCAGCAGATTTGCGAGCGGGTCGAGAGAATGCGGGTCGGCAGTCGCGGCTTGGCCGAAGGGTTGCTGGAGCTATTGCGAGATGCCGATGCCCTGCCCGAGGATGTGGCCGATAAGCTTAACTCTTCGCTGATCGATCTACGCGGTATCGCCAGTCGCCTGGAGGGGATCGCTGCCGATCTGGCCTCTTTCCAGGCTGCAGCTGAAACCAATTGCATCTGGTTGGAGGTGAAGGAAGGGCGGATCGGCCGCGGCAAAGGGTTGCTGACCAGTC
>WTCI01000059.1 GCA_013138655.1 Desulfuromonadaceae bacterium
TTGGGTGTTGCCGTATGATCGAGTGTTCGCACCACCCCTTCGACAATATCATCGATATAGGTAAAATCACGGCGCATTTTACCGTAATTAAACACCTGAATCGGCTCGCCGGCCAGAATTGCCTTGGTGAACAGGAACATCGCCATATCGGGGCGTCCCCAAGGGCCATAAACGGTAAAAAAACGCAGTCCAGTGGTCGGTAAGTCGTAAAGATGACTGTAGGTATGCGCCATCAGTTCATTCGATTTTTTACTGGCGGCATAGAGCGATATCGGATGGTCGACATTATCATGCACCGAAAAGGGCATCGACGTATTGGCACCATAGACCGAAGACGAGGAGGCATAGACAAGGTGCTTAACGTCGTTATGACGACATCCCTCAAGGATATTGATAAATCCCTGAATATTACTGTCAATGTAAGCATGGGGGTTCGTCAAGGAATAGCGTACCCCGGCCTGGGCCGCCAGATTGACAACTTTTTCAAATTGTTCATTCTCGAACAGTTGAGCAATCCCTTGTCGATCAGCCAGATCTGTGCGTACGAACCTGAAACCATCCTGCCCCTGCAACTGTGCTAACCGGGCTTCCTTGAGAGTCACATCGTAGTAATCATTCAGATTGTCAAGGCCGACAACCTCGTCGCCCCGAGCCAGCAAATAATTCGACAGATGAAAACCGATAAAACCGGCGGCGCCGGTGACAAGAATCTTCATTGCTTGTTCCTAGGATAAATGGTTCTTCAGGGGCAGAAAAACTAAAAAACTTGGGAGAGGAAATCCTCTCCCAAGCGGTGCGAAAACGGCTCACATCAGGTTGCTTACTGAGTTTTTTCCGGTTCTTCCAGTATCAAATAGGGGAGTAGAGATTCCAAGGTCTTTTCCCCGATCCCTTTGACATTGACCAGCTCATCCAGTGCGGAAAAACCCTGGTGCTCATTACGATAATCGATGATCTTTTGCGCCGTCTTATCACCGATCCCCTTCAGCTCAACCAGCTGCTCCAAGGTCGCCGTATTCAAAACAACTTTACCTTGCGCAAGTACCGGCAGACTGCCCAGTGCCAATAACAGCACCAGAGTTAAAATAACACATTTCAACATTCTCATCATTTACCCCTCCCTTTATGGCCCCATCAATAAGGGCGTATGGGTTCTATAAAAGAGCCCTTTTCGCCATTAAAAATCCCTTCCCAAAAAATCAGGCGATCATAGCATTTCTACAATTTCGAGGAAAGAATCAAATCCAGACCAGAATCCACCGCCTCTTTATTGAAACACTCTGTAGTGGTCAACTATTTCCGGGGTGGAACAAATTCGTCCTACCTTTAATGGTAAAAAATCTTGCTTATTATCGCGAACCGCTGGTAGTTTATCGCAAAACATGAAGAGAACCTATCCCATTGATAAATTATAAATTCTATGTATTACAAAATAAAAATTCTCAGTATCGCTGTATTGCTTCTGGCTCTCATCTTCGGCGGAGGGGCTCCACAGGTTACATTTGCCGGTGACATTGAGACACCGACGGAGGAGCCTCAGCCGTCTTTACAAATGCCCGTCATGCCTACGGTGACAGTAGAAGCAAGCCGACTCATCTCACCATCCAACACCGTCGTCATTGACAAGAAGAAAATTGAAGCATTACCAAGAAGCAACGCCAACCTGACCGAACTACTGAAAACGGTTCCAGGGATTCAGTTTTCGGAAAGTACTGACAATTCAAGAACCGGTGGTGAGATCCGCCCTCCTGAAATTTCTATCTCGGGGGGCAGAACATCCGAAAATAGTTATATTTTCGATGGTGCCAGCAACAATAGCCTGTTGGACCCGGATTTCACCAATTACCACAATGCAAACAACCTGCCCGGCCATTCACAAAGATTATTCCTCCTCGATCACCTTGTCGAAGATGTCACCGTGCTGCGGGGAAATATTCCTGCCCGTTACGGAAGTTTTACCGGGGGCGTGGTCGAAGTCAACAGCATTAATCCGGATACCGAGTTCAAAGGAGAAATTTCGTACCGTACAACGCGAAGCGATTGGGGACAGTTCTATATCGACCCGGAAGAGGAGGAAGACTTTCACAACTCGATCAGTGCAGATGATCAACCCAGCTTCGTCAAGCATCAAACAAGCATGACCCTGCATGTTCCTTTGAATGAGACAATGGGGTTACTTCTGGATTATTCGAGAACCGAATCCTCAATTCCAATCAGCGCATTTGAACAAAAAAAAGTACAACGCCGCCGGAACGAGAATTTTTTCCTGAAATACCTCGCCACACCGCAGACGGAAACAGAAATCCACCTGTCAACAACCTACGCTCCCTACCAGGGGGACTATAACCTCTCCAAGACCCTCGACAGCGACTACACACTCATCGGGGGTGGTTTTAAAATAGATGCAGGGCTGAATCACCAAACGGAAATCGGGCAACTTGATTTCAATATAAATTTCCAGACAAGTCAAAACAGCCGTGAAGCTCCTAACAATTGGTATAGCTGGAGGACAACACCGAGTAAAGATTGGGGCACACCTGCAGTTGCAAGTATGGAAGGGGGCTTTGGTGATTTGGAAAAACTGGAAAGGTCTGTCGGAACAAAATTACATTTCACTCTTAATGAACTGAAATCCGGACCTGCAAAGCATACAATCAGCTTTGGAACCGAGCTGAGTTATGCTCAGGCAACCTTTGATCGCACTGAAGAATATACGCAGTATATCGCCCGCCTTGCCGATGGCTCCAAAAGTTATTATCCGGTACTGCCCTGTCCCCCTGGAGATGCCCTGTGCATTGAGGGTGAGCAGTTTATGTATTTTAAAAATACCCGACCTGTCAACGAAGCCCATGCGGGTATTTTTAATTTTCAGACTTACGTAGAGGATCAATTATCCATCAACCGATTAACCCTGAGACCGGGGCTGCGTGTTTCGTACGAAAACTATCAAAAAAATCTGAATATCGCCCCCAGAATTGCCGCCTCTTACGATCTGTTCGGCAACCACAAGACGATCTTGATCAGCGGCTATAATAGATACTACGGGGCCAACCTATTGGCACTGGAGCTTGAAAGCAAACAAGCTGATAGAATTAGAGCGTGCCGCGGCGAAATAAAGAAAAGGGTTTCACCGGTCACTGGCGCAGTAACCTATTCATGTGACACGAAAACCGTCGATCCGAACCACGACTGGACAAT
>WTCI01000165.1 GCA_013138655.1 Desulfuromonadaceae bacterium
GTGAATCCACCGCAAAAGGGATAACCACAGGAGCGGGGAACGACGAGATATTGAACACTGAACTGATCACGGTCGAGGCAGGTGGCACGGTGACAATTAAATCTGCCGTTTACAGTAGCGATGGACCGGCCAGTTCGGATGCCAGAACTATGGCGCTGGCCCACGCAAGCGGGATAGATAGCGGCGCCGATGATGACAAGGTCACTAATGCGGAAACGATCCTTGTGACGGCTGCCCCCCGCATCCTATCCGCAACCCGAACCTTCGGGAGCGGCGGAAAGGTCGATGGCAAAGTTGGAATCCTACTCGACGCCGATGCGCAGGGGATCGCCGGTGGAGAGGGTGACGACCTGATCACCAACGAGGGCAATATCCTGGTCTTCTTGGGTAGCCCGGCGACCGAGTCGACCGTTTCTGAAGATGCTACGAGCGGAGCAACAACCTTTACCGACAATAAGCGTATAGGAGAAGACCCCGAAGCGATAATAGAGAAATGGGTTCGTCTTCAGGCGAGCGATGGCCGCAATTTTGTCACGAGCGTAGAGGCGTTTGATCCAGCAACAGGCACATTCACCCTGCATGACCCGATCAAATACGATCTGACGGTGAACGACGGTTATACCCTCTATGATTATGGGGACAAAACACCCGACATAGAATCAGTACAGGTAACCGTTGGAGGGCGTACCCGGGTCGATGCTTCCACGACCGCCTCGCTCCGCGCGACGGGGATCGAAGGAGGCGACGGCGATGACGAGATCATGAACTCGGGGGCGATTGAGGTTAAGGCAAGCAACCTGATTAAAACGGTCAGCGTCACCATCGGCAGGGATATTGATGCAGATTCGAATACCGAATCCACGGTGAATGTCATCGGTATCGCCGGGGACGGCAAAGCCGATACGTCAGATGTTACCAAAGAGAGCGCAGGCGGAACCGTTACGTTTATCGACAAAGCGCGCATAGGGGAAGATCCTGACGCGATAGTAGGAAAACGGATCCGCTTTAAGACTGGCGAGGCTGCTGACTTCTTCACGGTTGTTGAAGGGTTCGACCCTGAGACTGGAACGTTCACCCTGCGCGACCCGATACCCAAAGGCGGCTTGTCAACAAACGATATTTATGCGCTGGGTGGTGGGAGTAATACGGTCACGAACTTGGGCACAATCGACGTCAAGGCGGATGCAACCATCGATGCCAGCGGGTGGGTCCTGAATTTCGGGGGCAGTCCGAATATTGATAGCGAGGGCCGGACGCAGGCCATCTCTACCGGCGTCCAAGTCGGAGAATACGATGATTTTTTCAAAAATACCAAGCGTATTGAGACGTATTCGAGCGCTGATGTAACATCGGTGCAGCGAGCTACAGTGATTTTCGGAGGAGCCGAGCAGGAGTTGGTTTTCGAGGCACGAAGTGAATCGGTAGGAATGTCCACCGGTGCCGGAGACGATATAATTGTTAACGGGGAGGGTGTAAGTGCAGAGCTGGCAGCGATTGATGTCGATGCCAACGCTACCGCAAATGTTGATGGTGTGACGACCAGCATTTTCGGCTTCGGCGAAACCAATAACCTTGTGGACGCACGTTCCGTCTCGACGGCCATGGGCCTCGACCTCGGTGAGGGCGAGAACATTGCGTACAACTCAGGTCAGGTCAACGTCTCTGCCAAGTCGACCACCACGGCAACAGCCATCTCAGACGACTGGTATGACGAAATCTTTGACATCTGGCATAAAGAAGCCAATGCGCGGGCCAACGCCGCTGCAACAGCCATTGCCTCCGGCATCAGTGCGGAAGATGGCGGCGACACAGTACAAAGCAGCGGTGGTATCATCGTCGGAGCAACGGCAGCGGCAGATTCTTTTGCTCAGGGTTCCGACGTTATTGGCGGGTCAGAGAACGACTTCAATTCAGCGGTTACTAAGGACAGTTCGAGCGGATCAATGACGTTCATCGACGCATCACTCATAGCGGAAGCCCCGGAGGATATTGCCGGGCAATGGGTGCGCTTTCTCACGGGCGATAACGAAAATTTCACCACGCTGGTGACGGGGTTTGATCCCGGCACCGGTACAATCATCCTTGCTGAGCCGCTACCGGCTGATCTGAAAGAGGAGGAAGTGGATGATGATGACAATATTACCCCAGCCGATGAGTATACCCTTGCCAATGGTAGGGACGGGGAATCGGGGGCGTTTGCAAATGCGTTTGCGACAGGAATCGATCTGAATAATGGATTGGTTAACAGTGACACGGTGGTTGAAATTGAGGGAACCCTCGTCGTGACAGCCTATGCTCAAGCTGATAGCACTGCTTATGCATACTATAACGGAAGCGCGAATGCCGGCGCCACCGCTACGGCCGAGGCCCGGGGAATTGTAACGGGTGACGGAAATGACGTCGTTAGAAACGACGGCACCATCAGGGTCGAGGCTGAAGCGCTCACCAGCGCCTCGGGGGCGGGCGTCACAGAGAACATAACGGCAACCGCCACGGGAATTGATACCGGTGCAGGCAATGACACCATCTGGAACGGCGGCTCAATTATTACCGGAGAAAAGGAGGACGACAGTATAATTGCAGGCAATGCCATCCTCACCGGGCCCGGCAATGATACCGTCATCCTGGGTGATCTGTCCTCCACTGTCGGCCATATCGACCTCGGCGCCGATAATGATATTCTCCATTTGATCGGCAGTCCGGTGGTCAGCGGCAATATCCTGCCGGACACAGATGTCAACTCTATCGATTCCCTGATTTTCGAAGGCCAGGGATCCTTCGCGAACAGCCTGCAAGGGTTTGACCGGGCCACCAAACAAAAGGCCGGCATTTATTCCGTTGCGAGTCTGCCATCATTGCAGCGAATGGAAATGATTGAAGGGACTTTGCAGATTAACAGCGATTACACCTTTGCTGAGGATGGTCTGTTCCTGGCCCATATCTACAGTGACAGCAGCCATGGCAAGCTGCAGGTGATCGGCAATGTGGTTCTGGACGGCGAGTTGCAAGCTCTCAGAAACACGGGGGCCTATCTGAATGGCACAAAATACCATGTGCTGGAAGGGACTTCAGTTGATGCCGAAAGTCATTTCAGTAATGTCGTTGTTCCGGAGCCATCAACCCTGCTGAGCTTCGACGTTCATCAGCTGTCCAATGCCGTTGAAGTGGAAGTCCTTGCCAAGAGTTTTACAACGGTGGCAAAAGAAAAGTCACACCTGTTTATTGCGCAGTATCTGGATAAAGTTATGCTGACTGCAACAGGTGACCTGTCGAACATTATCGGCGAATTGCAACTGCTCCCTGCTGACGAGTTCAGCGCTGCATTCTCCAGCCTCATCCCCAGAATTTATGAGCAATCAGGACAAGTCACCTTTTCTGCCAGTGGGCAATACATAAACACCGTACACAATCACATGAACTCCTTCCGGCGCAGTGCCGGCCTTACCGAGGAATGGCGGAACAAAAAGGGCTCGAAACGGAAACCTATTCTTCTTGCCTATAATGGTTCACTTCTCAGCATTGGTTCTCTGCTTGATCCTGACGATTCAGCTCAGCGGGAGACTGAATTCGGCATGTGGATCAGAGGGATCGGTCAGTGGGGTGAACAGGACAAGAAAGACGGATTCAT
>WTCI01000362.1 GCA_013138655.1 Desulfuromonadaceae bacterium
TCCGGTGAAAAAAGTATGACTACGACCAGCCATCTGCTGCAACTGCTGAACAGCCGCAGCCATATTTCCCGGTTTACCGATTGCCCTCCCCCGTTGATCGACAAAGACCTGATCGGAACCGATAATCAAGGCATTCGGGCAACGCTCGGTTAAACTCTGTGCTTTTCCCAGGGCCAGGTGCTTGACCAACAGCGAGGGGGCAAGACCGGGGTCAATCTCTTCCTCATATTCGGGGGCAACCGCGACAAACGGCAGCTGTAACTGCTCAAAAAGTTGTCGCCGATAGCGGCTGGTCGAAGCAAGAACAAGTTGTTTCATTGCCTACCTGTGAACACGGTGAAGTTCCGTGCGGAAAAAGAGTGAACTCTCGCTGCCACGATTCAGGCAGCAAGATAGTTGTTGTCATTTTCAGGGAAACGCTGCTGCTGTACCCATGCCGTCCCCGTCGGGAGCAGCGAGCTGACAACCTCCAGCAGCTGCTCTTTGAGCAGACTTTCGTCAACAGACGCGGGAAAACTTTCAATCTGTCCATCATCGGTCCAGAGGGGCAGAATGTGCACTTGCGGCGAACTGCCGAGAGAAACTTCTCCCCAGAGTTCCCTCTGCCCATCACCCAGCAAGCCGCACACAGTCCCCACGGTACCGTTGCCGGTACGTTTCACTGTGATATCACGGATATCAAAATAGATGCTGCCTTCGGCGGTGCCTGCCATGGGAGATAACCAGATCATTTTTGCCTCCTCTGCGTGGGTTTCGGTTATCTTCCATTTTACCCAACACAGTGACAGACTATGACACAGCTAGGAGGCCCCTTGAAATTTCAGCCCTTTTTCAAGCCCTTTAACGAACTGATTGCGCAAAGACTCCGGACCGAGAACCCGCACGTACGGCACAAAAGAATAGATCCACGAAAGTATCTCCTTGTCGCCGGCGGCGGCAAACCTGAGGATCAATGAGCCATCCGGGTCTTTTTCCAACTGCTGTTCAGGGTGCCAGATGCGCTCAGAGATCAAATGGGCAATCTCTTTGTCGAACAGCAACGCAACCTGCCGGGCGGGACCGTCATCAATCAGGCCGAAAGCGGCCCCCGTCAGAGCTGCTGCAGAATAATCCTCCGGCACATCAAAACGCTCTGCCTGCACCTCCAGAGTCTCGATCCGCTCAATGGCAAACAACCTCAACGCCTGCCGGTTATGGGCATAACCTCCCAGATAAAGGGCATTTTTATAAAACAATAGGGTGTAGGGGTCGACCAGATAACTGCTGTTGTTACGTTTTGCCGGACGATAGTCCAATTTGCAGCGTTGTTGTTTCAACAGGGCCCGGCGCAAATCCTTGAGCAGCTGATGCTGCCCGGAATAATCTTTAAAACCGAGAAAACGTGGCGCCGAGGCTTCAGCAAGCCGCTCCAGATGGGCGACACTGCGTGGCGGCATACTGGAACGGATGCGGGCAAAAATCGCTTCCAGATCATCTTGAAAAGGGGTTCCTTTGAGAAACTCCAACTGACCGCGGCAGAGATAGAGTGTCATCAACTCTTCGAGGGAAAAGGTGATCGGCGGAATTTTGCTGTAGCCGGTGATAAAACGGTAGATGATCTGTCCACCCGCCTGGCATTCGTTGATTAATGGATAGCCCGCCTCGTCAATTGCCTGCAGATCGCGGTAAACGGTCCGGCGGGAGACTTGACACTCTTCCATCAACTCTTCCACCGTCGCCCCGTAACGGGCCTCCAGAATACGGATCAAATCGTGCAGCCGTGCCGCCTGACTGTATTTTTTGGCAGCCCGGCCGGGTTTATGCTGACCAGCCACTAGGATTCATCCTTTGTTTGGTAGTAAGTATACTTATGTGCTTTGCCACGAACCTTATCGGCGGGATATTTGCGACGATTCTTTTCCATTTTCGCCAGGACGGTTGCCGTCAGATCAAGTTGCAGGATGTTGGCCATCGACAGCGAATAGATCAGGATATCAGCCAATTCTTCGCCAATCTCCGCGCGTGCCACATCATCAAGCTGTCGTGATTGCTCCACTGTCAGCCACTGGAAATGCTCCATCATCTCTGCGGCTTCAATCGCAATCGACATCGAGAGGTTTTTGGGGCTGTGAAACTGCTCCCAGTCCCGTTCGCGAACAAAGACCGCCATTTGCGCTTTTAAATCCTGCAATGTCAGCTGATCGTCAGTCATGTCTTCTCCGGCAGAAAAAAACGGTTCCGCTCAGTATAGTCTCTATGCTAGAACCAGCAAATAGTAAATCTGAACAACAATCCGATCGGGAAGGAAAGCAGATGATACAGGCTAAAAAGGGCGACAGAGTCACCATCAATTTTACCGGCAAACTGGCAGACGGTTCGATCATCGACACCACTGACCCGGATGCAGAAGAGCACAACTGCGGCGATGATGAGTGTGGAGAGGAGCGGGGCCCGATGGAATTGATCATCGGCGACGAAGAATTCTATCTCCCGATCGAAGAAGCGCTGGTCGGCATGGCGCCGGGGGAGAAGCAAACCGTCACCATCAGTCAGGATGACGCTTTCGGCGACTACGACCCGGAGAACGTCTTCAGCGTCGCGCGGAGTGAATTCCCTGACGATCTCACCCCGACTGTCGGCATGGCGCTGGAAGTGACCGGGGAAGATGATGAGGTTTATATGGTCACCGTGGTCAAAGTCACCGACGAGGAGGTCAGTCTCGACACCAACCATCCCCTGGCCGGTGAAGAGCTGAGCTACGAGTTTGAACTGGTCGAAATTCTTTCCTGATTGTAACTTTCAGCACAATAGAAATAGTTGTCATTCCCGAGGGTTTAATCGGGAATCCAGATTTTAGAACCATGGATCCCCGATAAAGACATTCGGGGATGACAGATGCTTTTGCCAACAGTTCAAATTATGATGAATAGTTACTCCTGATTTACCTTAGCAACACGATTGCTTGATAACGCGTTGAAAAGCCGTCAGAAACCCTGACGGCTTTTCATTTGCCGGCAGAAATGCTCCAGTATTTTTTCCACTGTCGCTGCGCCTCTGCAAAGCTGAAGAGCGGCGGCAACTGACAGGCACAACCTTCCTGCTGCAGCGTTGCAGGGTCGGGAATCAAGGCAAGACATTGACAGGGCCGTTCAGCAACCGTAAAAGAGCAGCCGTTTTTACCCCAAAAAGAACAACCCTCTATGACCGAGCATGGTGCAGGGACAGGCACCCCGCTCTTCTCCCACAAAACCAATCCGAGTTCCGGCAGGCGCTTGCGCAGAGCAGCCAGCGATAATTGTTCGCCGGAAAAAAAGATAGCGAAGAAACGTTGCGGATCAACCCAGACACCCGGGCTGCCCTGGCAACATCGCCCCCCGCACTGACGACAGGTTTGCGGATCGAAAGCAATGTGATCATCATCACGCATAACGGCTTATTCTTTACTCTCGTCGTAACTATTCAGCATTATCAGATCAGGAGAAAAAACGCCTGTCATCCCCGAGTGCTGCTATCGGGGATCCAGTCTTTCTGTTTTCTAGACTCTGGATTCCGGCTAAAATCCTGCCGGAATGACAGTCTTTTGTACTGTGCTGAATAGTTACCTCTCGCCAAAGTAAAAGAGCCGCCGGAATTCCCGACAGCCCTTGAATGAAAAGTGCTTCCAGCGTCATTCCCACTCTATCGTCGCCGGTGGCTTACTGGAAATATCGTAGGTCACTCGGTTAATCCCCTTGACCTCATTGATGATGCGGTTGCTGATCCGCGCCAGGTCTGCGTAGGGCATCGGATACCAGCCGGCAGTCATAAAATCCTTGGTCTCGACAGCACGCAACGCAACCACATATTCGTAAG
>WTCI01000137.1 GCA_013138655.1 Desulfuromonadaceae bacterium
CACGCCTTGTTCATTCCTGACTATGCTGAACGGATCAGCATGCTGGCCCCGCAGTTGGTGTTTTACGGGCTCAAAGATGTTACTTTGCTGGGAATTAACGGCTGGAACTCGCCGGAACTGGTTGCGCGGGCCGGACGTTTTCTGGGGCAGGCGGTCTTTGTCGATGGCTTTTTTCATAACAGCAAAGACCCGGAAGTTCAGCGTTTTGTGGAACTGTACCAGCAGGTTTACCAGGAAAAGCCGAATATTCTGGGAGCCCAGGCATTTGATGCTGCCAATATGCTGTTGCAGGTGATGGATGATCCCCAGGTGTTTAATCACGGTGATTTCCGCCGGCAACTGGCGAGGCTACGCGGATTCCACGGCGTTTCCGGGACGCTCGGTTATGACGAACTCGGCGAGGCGATCAAGCAGCCTTATCTGTTACAAATCCGCCGCGGTCGGATTGTCGAGGTTCAATAATCCCACAGTTTGTTACCGAGAAAATATAAAGCCCCAGTCGAATGGACCGGGGCTTTATGGTTGATTCTGTCGGAGAGTGTTTATTCAGAGACCGTTGCGCGGGAGTTCGCAGTGTTTGGAGAATAGCGTTCAACCAGTATTTCATACTCGCCGGACAACTGGTTGTAGTAGCACAGTTGTCCCGTGCCCATATTATAGTACCAGCCATGCAGGCTCAATTGCCCCTTGGCCACCCGCTCCTTGACCCAGGGAAAGCTCATCAGGTTGTTCAGGGAGACCAGGATCGCTTCCTTTTCGCAGGCGCGGGCTTGTTTTTCCGGGGTTTCTTCAGCCATCTCCGTCAAGACCTTATCCCGTGCAGACGCAGCAATATTGACCCACTTGCCGATAAACTCACCTGCTTCCGGCCCTTTTGCCGCTTCCATCAAGGCATTGATGCCACCACAATCGGAATGTCCGAGGATAATGATGTCGGAGACTTCGAGGAAACAGACGGCATATTCTATCGATGAACTGACGCCGTGGTAATCATCACTTTTGCTGTAGGGTGGTACCAGGTTGGCAATGTTCCGCAGGATAAAAAGATCACCGGGGGCGCTGCCGGTTAAAAGCGCCGGATCAACCCTTGAATCACAACAACCGATCAGCAGAGCCTGTGGCTTCTGCCCCGACAACAGGGTATCGGCAAGGTCTGGATTCTCCCCGAAATGCTGCTGTTGAAAATTCGCGATTCCAGCAAGAAATTTAGTAACATCAGCCATAATACCTCCTTCATTTCAACGCCGGCATTCTAGCATAAAAGATCTTTTTTAAATAACCTATTCAGAGGGGGAAAGATTGATCAACGTCAGATATTGATAGCGCCCTCTTTTTGTGTGTCGTCAAGCAGGGTATTTTTGGGAGTGGTAAAAAAATGGCGCCCCATCGGATAACAGGGCGCAAACTAGAGAGACATAAAGTGGAGGGGCAAAGAGGGTTGTTTTTTCAGCCACAAACTGCAACTCCGAGGAAATATATACATTCAGCGTAACGATTGCGTCAAGCTTAAAGTTTATTGGAAATAAAAATCTTTACTGCTGATAAAAAATCGCTCTTCTGTGATCTGCAAACGTCCCCCTCTTTATCGATTGCAAATGGTCTTGTGAACGGCTTTCTGTTATGATACCGCGATCTTGAGCTCTATGACAGAGAGGGAAGATCATGTCGAGCAGTTTTGGTACTCTTTTTAAAATCTCTACCTTTGGTGAATCCCACTGTGCCGCTGTCGGGGTCGTGGTTGACGGTGTCCCTCCACGTATGTCTCTCTGTGAAGAAGATATCCAGCAGCAACTGGATCGTCGTCGCCCAGGGGGGAATAAACTCGGGACCGAACGCAATGAGGCTGATCAGATAAAAATCCTCTCTGGAGTGGAAAATGGCCTGACCCTCGGCTCACCGATCGGTATGCTGGTCAACAACAAGGATCATCGTCCCGGCGATTACGGTTCGATGAGCCGGATCCCTCGCCCCTCGCACGCAGATTATACCTACCGCGCCAAGTACGGCATTCATGCGTCAAGTGGTGGTGGTCGTTCCAGTGCCCGGGAAACTATTGGCCGGGTGGCGGCGGGCGCGATCGCCGAAAAATATCTGCTGGAAACCTACGCTGTTGAAATTGTTGCCTGGGTCAGTTCTGTCGGTGACCATGACGCCGATGTTGATATGGCAACGGTCACCCGCGGGGAGGTTGATGCCAGCGACGTGCGATGTCCCGACGCTGTTGCGGCGGAAAAGATGACCGGGGAAATTGTTGCCGCGCGGGCGGAAAAGGACTCGGTTGGCGGCGTCATTACCTGCGTCTGTCGCAACCTGCCGGTTGGGCTGGGGGAGCCGGTTTTTGATCGTCTGGAGGCCAAATTGGCCCATGCCATGCTGTCGCTGCCGGCCACCAAAGGATTCGAGATCGGCTCCGGTTTTTCCGGCGCCCGGATGCGTGGTTCTGCGCACAACGATCCCTTTGTACAAAAGGGGGAACGTTTGGGAACAGTGACCAATCGCAGTGGTGGGGTGCAGGGGGGGATTACCAATGGTGAGCCGGTTTATTTCCGGGTTGCCTTCAAGCCGCCTGCCACCATCGGCCAGGAGCAGCGGACGGTTGATTACGCTGGCCAGGAGACAATTCTTGCGGCCAAGGGGCGTCATGATCCCTGCGTGGTGCCGCGTGCCGTC
The DNA here is from genome assembly GCA_013138655.1 of Desulfuromonadaceae bacterium. Classification (GTDB taxonomy): domain Bacteria; phylum Desulfobacterota; class Desulfuromonadia; order Desulfuromonadales; family Geopsychrobacteraceae; genus Malonomonas. The sequence continues at coordinate 2,671 of WTCI01000137.1, forward strand.
CCGATCGTTGAGGCTATGGCGGCGCTGGTGCTTGCAGATCTGGTGCTGATCCAGAAGATGCGCTGTTAAACGAAGTGAAAGCCGCTCCTGATGGAGCGGCTTTTGTCTTTGCGACGCCATCGTATTCTTTTTTGCGAGACCATTATTGCTCGTAACCGTTTGAGGAGTGGTAGATGATACGACAATGTTTTCTGGCAGTACTCGTCCTGTTCGTCAGTTCCAGCTTGCTGGTCGCCGATACGGTTGATGTACGCATGCTCAGGTCGGTGAATCTCGGGGCGACGCCCAGACAGATTACGTCTACGGCTGATGGCCAGCGGATTTACGTGCTGACCGAGCAGGGGGATGTTCGTCTTTATTCCGCCGATGGTCAGTACCAGGGAACTTTTGAAGCGGGTCCCGATGTTACGGGAATCACACCCCAGGGAGCGAATCGGCTGATTCTGGAAATGACTGAGCTACAGCAGATGCTGCTGGTTGCTCTGGAGCCGGTGGTGCAGATTTCAACGGCCGGGGCACCGACTCTCGGGCCAGACGATGCGCCGGTCACTATTGTTATCTTTGATGATTTCGAATGCCCTTATTGTGCCAAGGTTGTTCCTCTGCTCAGAGAGGTTTTGGCCGCTTACCCGGATCAGATCAAGCTGGTTTATAAGAATTTTCCGTTGGGGATGCATAAAAATGCCCGGATTGCCGCAGTCGCCGGGTTGGCGGCAGCGCAGCAGGGCAAGTTCTGGCAGCTGCATGATCTGCTGTTTGCGAACTATAAGAAGCTCAGCGAGCAGAAAATCACCCAACTGGCCGAAGAAGCCGGGCTGGATATGGAAAAATTTGCCAGGGCGCGGAACAATCCGCAGTTGTCGCAGCAGGTCAATGCTGAGTTGCAGGAGGGGCGGAAAATCGGCGTCCGTGGTACCCCGACGATTTTTGTCAACGGCCGACGCTTGCCACAACGCAGCAAGACGGCCTTTGATCAGCTGATCCAGGCAGAATTGGCCCGACAAAACGTCTCCGCAAAAAGTGGCGAGACAGCCCAATGAACGCTTCAGTCAGGCTGCAATGTGTCGGCAGCGGGGATGCCTTTGGGAGTGGTGGCAGGTTGAACAGCTGTTTTCATCTTGCCGCTGCCGGACAGCAGCTGTTACTCGATTGCGGCTGTTCCAGCCTGATCGGACTCCAGCGCTGTGGTATTGACCCGGTCGGGATCGACGCCGTTGTGATAAGCCATTTGCATGGCGATCATTTTGGCGGTATTCCCTTTTTGTTGCTGGAAGCCAAGTATGTCAGCCGGCGGCAGCGTTCTTTGACATTGATCGGACCGCCGGATCTGCAACAACAGGTTGAAGCGGCACTTGAGGCACTCTATCCGGGGGTTCTGGCGGATGGCCTGAATTTTCCTGTTGTCTATCGACAGCTCGACACCGCAACGCCATTGCAGCAGGGGGATTTCCAGATCAGCTGTTGCCAGGTCAAGCATGGCGGCAGTCCACATGCTTATGCCCTGCGGATTAAGGTGGCGGACAAGGTCATCTGTTATACCGGCGATACCGAGTGGAGCGAAGCTTTGGTGCCGTTGACCACCGACAGTGACCTGTTGCTTGCAGAGTGTTTCGCCTTTGCTCAGCCGGTTCCTGGGCATCTCGATTATCAAACCCTGCTGAAACAACGGTACAGATTGGGTTGTCAACGGTTGTTGTTGACGCATCTTGGCCCGGATATGTCGGCGAAAGAGGCCGAGTTGGAGCTGGAAATTGTGACCGACGGTCAACTGATTGAGCTCTGAAGATTGACTTTCCGCCGGATTCGATTACACCTATAGTTAGTGTTTTCGCAAAAAGCTTTGCGACGCCATCATAGTTAACCGGATTATCTGTTGAGGAGGACTATTATGAGTGATAACAATTGTGTAGATCCTGACAAGCATCACCTGCATATCTGCGAACTGAAAGCAAAAGAGCTGAATGAAGAGGTCCGCAGGCTTTTTGAAGAACCTCCACATTTTGTCTGTACCAACTGTGGAGTCAAAGTCTCCCGGGCGGAAAATGTCTGCGCGCCGAAAGCGATCGACTAAAAGCAATTTATGGCGGTAAGGAAAAAAACGGGACTGTTGACGGCAGCCCCGTTTTTTGTTGAGCAATCCTCATTCAAGGCTAACGGCCCTTTGAAACCGCTTCGGCCATACCTTGCTCTGGATCCGCTGCATATCTCAAGGAATCATACCATGAAAGTTATTGTCGATCTCTGTGTTGTCCCCCTCGGCGTCGGGGTTTCGGTATCGAAATATGTTGCTCTCTGCCAGCAGGTTCTGGAAGAAGCGGGGCTGAAAATTCGTCTGCATGCTTACGGAACCAATATTGAGGGGGAATACGATCAGGTGTTCGCGGCAATCCGCGCCTGTCACGAAAGAATCCATACCGAAGGGGCGCCGCGGATCAGCACCACCATCAAGTTGGGCACCAGGGTTGACCGTGACCAGACGATGGAAGACAAACTACGCAGTGTAGCAGAAAAGCTCAGTTAGACTAAAAGGGGAGGGGTGAGAAAAGGGTGCTAGTCGGTTAAGTTTTCTCTGTGGTGCGGAAGCAAACTGGTAAGTTGCTTTCCCTTTCCTCTTTGCCAGGGAGATGCCTGATCGGCACTTTTGAGCAAGCCAGGCCCGTCAGGGCCCTCTTCGGGAAACAGGCTGACGCCGACGTTGCAAATTTTCCAGTTCTTCTTTGAGCTTATGATAACTGTTGAGGCGTTCCGGCAGCAACTGTCCCTGCTCAATTGCGGCTTGGACGGCACAGCCTGGTTCAACTTTGTGTGAACAATCATTGAAGCGGCACGCTGTCGCCAACTCTTCGACGTCGGCAAAAGATTCGGCCAGATCTTCCTTATCACCCCACAGATGCAGCTCACGCATCCCGGGATTATCCATCAGAATGCCCCCCTGAGGTAATAAAAAGAGCTCACGATGGGTGGTGGTGTGCCTGCCCTTGCCGTCCGCAGTGCTTACGGCAGCGACCTTTTGCCGTTGTTCTCCCAGCAAACTGTTGAGGATGGTCGATTTGCCGACCCCTGAAGAGCCGAGCAGGGCCAGGGTTCGCCCCGGTTGCAGGTAGGTGGATAAAAAGAGCAACTGATCCGCGTCATGGGCACAACAGCTGTGTACCGGGACAGCGCCGGCAATCTGTTCAACCTGTTTTTTGCAGCGTTGCGGTTCGGAACAAAGGTCGGCTTTGTTCAGCAGAACGACGGCTTCGGCACCGCTGCTGCCCACCAGGGTCAGGTAGCGCTCAATGCGCCGGAGATTAAAATCGCGATCAAGGCCACTGACAATCAGCACAACATCGACGTTCGCGGCAATCACCTGTTGCTCAATCCGTTCCCGCCCCTTCCCTTTGCGACGGCCGGGAAGGTTGCGGGCAAAGGAACTTTTCCGCTTGAGCAGAGCATGGATGATGCCTCGGTGACCCGGTTGAGGTTCGACAACCACCCAGTCCCCGACCACCGGCAGATCAGGCTGGCCAGCTGCTTTGTGGCGAACCTTGCCGGAGAAACGGACGGTCAACTCCTCTGTTTCAGTCCAGACACGAAGATAGTTTTTCTCGCCGCGGATGACCCGGGCCGGCAGATAGCCTTTTCCCTGCCAGGCAACAAACTGTGTTGAAAAAAACGGGGACCAGCCCCAAGTCTGTAAGTTCATGCAGGAGAGGGTAACATGAACAAGCCGTTTCGGCCTAGCACTCCAGGTTTGGCAGTGCAGTATGCGGGGTTAATCGATGGTCTCATCAAGGAGCGGCTGAATGGCACTCTGTAACTCGGAAAGCTGGTAGGGTTTTTTCAGGAAGCCATGAAGGCCCTTGCCGGCAAATTTCTGTGTGACCTCCTGTTCGTTGTAGCCGCTGCACAAAATCACCTTGGCGGCTGAATCGATGCGGCGGAATTCCCGGAATGCCTGTTCACCATCCAGATGCGGCATGGTCAGATCCATCAACGCAAACAGAATCTGTTCGTGTTGTTTGCGGAAAATCTCCACGGCCTCGGCACCGTCAGCTGCGGTCACGACGTCAAAACCGAATTCATTGAGCATTTCCCGGCCGATGCTACGGACGGTTTCATCGTCATCAACCAGCAGTACCAGGCCGCTCCCCTGTAATTGTTCGGCCGGGTTGTTGCTGTTAAAAAGTTCGACCGGTCTTGCCGAGACCGGCAAGAGAACCTTGAACGTGGTTCCTTTGCCGACTTCACTGTAAATCTTGATCGCTCCCTTGTGCCCACGAACGATACCGAGTACCGCCGCCATCCCCAGCCCCCGCCCGGTAAACTTGGTGCTGAAGAAAGGTTCAAAAATTCGGTCGATGGTTTTCCGCTCCATACCGCAGCCGGTGTCGGCCACCTCCATGTAGGCATATTGTCCGGCGGGCAGGTTCTCATCCAACCAGGCTTCCTGCAGGTAGCTGCGATCACAATCCATGGCCCCGGTGGTGATGGCGATCACCCCGCTCTTGTCGCCGATTGCGTCAGATGCGTTAATGACCAGATTGAGAATAATCTGCCGCAACTGGGTGACATCCGCTTCCACGCTGGGTAGATGGGGCGGAAAATCATAGCGCAGCACTGCTTTTTTACTGATGGAAATTTCCAGCATCTGCTGCATCTCTTCAACCACCCGGCTCAGATCAAGCGGCTCGACAACAAATTTACCCCGGCCGGAATAGGCCAGCATCTGGTTGGAGAGATCTGCCGCTTTACTTGCCGAAAGCTTGATCTGTTCGATATTTTGCCGCGCCGGTGATTCCGTCGCCAGGCGGCGCAAAGCCAACTCGCAATGACCAAGCACGGCCATCAATATATTATTGAAATCGTGAGCAATCCCCCCGGCCAGCACACCGAGACTTTCCAGCTTCTGCGCTTGCAAGACCTGGCCTTCCAGGGCCCGTTGTTTTTCCTGCAACCGCTTCCATTCTGTGATATCCCGGGTCATCGACAGAATGCAGGGCTCTCCGGCAATATTGATCACCCGCGCCGACCTCAGGCCGATGCGGGTGCTACCGTCCTTGTGGCGGAATTTCGCCTCAAATCCGACCACCTCACCATGCGTGCGCAATTTTGTCACCAGTTGTTCACGATCTTCAACTTGGCACCAGACGTCCAGGTCTTCGGGCCGTGAACTGCGGCCGAGAACCTCTTCCGCGGTCCAGCCTGTCATGTCAGTGAACCCCTGGTTGATCTCGATATAAACACCGTCGACAAGACGACTGATATAGAGTGCATCCGGGCTGAGCTTGAAGGCACGGGAGAATTTTTCTTCCGACTGACGCAATGCTTCCTCGGCTTGTTTGCGTGCTGAGATATCCCGAACCGTGGCAATAATCCTCCCGGCGGTCCCGGGCTGATAATATTTGAGCCCGACCTCGACCCAGAAATGTTCCCCGTGACTCTTTTTCGCCAGCCACTCAAAGTGCTGCGGCTCCTGCTGGATGGCGTTTTTCAGATGCTGCCGGACTTCCTGCTCGGTACAGGGCGGCACATTGGCGCTGACATCCACCGCGAGAAGTTGCAGGGCTTGTTCTTTGTTATAGCCGTAGAGATCGAGCATTGCCTGGTTGACATCGAGAATTTGACCGGTTTCGGCATCATGGATAAAAATGGCGTCACTGCCGGCGTTGAAAATCTCCCGGTAATTTTCTTCGCTTTGCCGGAGCGCCGCCTCTTTGGCCGACAGTTCCAGGGTCTGTCTTCTGACCTGGCTCTTGAACACAAGGTTCATGAAAAAAGAGAATAGGGTGGTAAGTCCCACCACGGCCAGAACGGCCCAGATCCAGTCCGGCAGGGCAAACGGCAGCGAACGGCTGTCGCCCAGCCAATAATTAAGCCGCTGATAGTAGTAGGAGTTTTTGTCAGCTTTCCAGTGGGTCAGGTAGGAGTCAAGCTGGCTGAGCAGCTTGTGCCTTTTTCCTTTTTTGGCTGCAAAATGGATAGAAAACGGGGCGAAGTGGATGGAACTGGGGATCAGGTTGTATTTGCCGGCATGGAGCAGGCCGTAGAGTTGGGGAGCAACCCCGGCGGCCGCTTCACCCCTTTGCACCGCGGCAAAGGCCTCGGCAAGATTCGGCACCTCGACATACTCGCAGTCGACCTGCAGTTGTCGGGCGGTTTTGCGGAAATTCTGCCCGCTGATGTCATGGTGTATGATCGCAACCTTTTTCCCGGCCAGGTCAGAAATGTTCTTGATACCATCTCCCGGCAGGACATAGGCCTGTCCCTGGAGTTCAAGCGCCGATTCATAGCTGTAATCCATGACCTCGGCCCGTTCCGAGCTGTGGGACACAGAAGGCATCAGGTCGATCTCACCGGTCTGTAACAGTTTCAGTCCATCGGCCCGGCTGATTGGCACAAAAACCGCTTTCCAGTTTTCATCCTCCGCGATTTTTCTGAGCAGGTCGGGATTAAACCCCTGTGCTTTGCCCTGCTCATCGATAAAATTCATCGGCTCAAAGGGAAAGATACCGATGCGGATGGTCCCGTGCGGGCCGAGATGGTCAGCAGAGACCGGGCCGGCACACAAGAGAATGACGAGGCAGAGATAGAGTGGCAGCAGGTATTTCACAGTTCCCCCAGATCGGGACGCTGATACTGTTTTTTGACCCTCCATCGTAACACACAACAACAAGAGAACAAAAAAAGTTCAGAAACTATGTCGGGTTTAAGGGATCCAGGAGCTGGACAATCAAGCGGTCGGTTCCGTCTGCTCGCAGTCTTCGTCCTCGCCTGTATCATCTTCTGTCACTTTCTCCTGCAACCCTTCTGAAAGACTTTCCAACCGACTCCAGGCCGTACCGTGTCCTTTGCTGTAAAGCTGTCAACCCGGCGGAATGGCTGCTTAAACTTCCTGTCAAACGCTCCGGGCGGGTGAAAAGATTGACATGACAAGAGTGTTAGTTTAGCATTTAGGTTTCGTTTTGAACAGAGGTCTAATAAGTGAGATTATTCGATGAATCAGGAACAACTGAAACAGAGAATCAAGGAGCTGGCTGCTGAGCGTAATGCGCTGCTGATGGCCCATAATTACCAGCGCGACGAAGTGCAGGAAATCGCTGATATTACTGGTGATTCCCTGGCGCTTTCCATGGAAGCGGCGAAAACCGATAAAGAGGTTATTGTTTTCTGTGGGGTGCACTTCATGGCGGAGTCGGCGGCGATCCTCTCCCCGGAAAAAACCGTACTGCTGCCGCGTGCAGATGCCGGTTGCCCGATGGCCGATATGGTGACTGCCGAAGGGTTGCGCAAGTTCAAGGCTCGGCATCCCGGCGCTACTGTGGTCACCTACGTCAACTCGACAGCGGCGGTCAAAGCCGAGAGTGACATCTGTTGCACCAGTTCCAATGCCGTTAATGTTGCTCGCTCCCTCGATGCCGAAAAACTGCTATTGGTTCCCGACCGCAACCTTGGTCGTTACATCGCTAAGCACGTCCCGGAGAAGGAGTGCATCTGCTGGGAAGGTTACTGTCCGACCCATGACCGGCTCAAGGTGGAGGAGATCAAGCAGGCCCGAGCTGACCATCCAGGTGCTCTGTTTATGGCGCATCCGGAATGCACCCCGGAAGTCCTCGCGCTGGCCGATCATATCTGTTCGACCAGCGGCATGTATATTTTCGCCAAAGAAAATCCGGCCAAGAAATTTATTGTTGGAACCGAGAACGGGATCCTCTGGCGATTGAAGCTTGAGAATCCGGAGAAAGAATTCATTATACCGAGCCGTTCGTTGGTCTGTCCGAACATGAAGCTGACCACGCTCGAGGACATTGTCAAATGTCTGGAAACTATGGAGCCGCGAGTGACTGTTGCTGAGGAGGTCCGGGAAAAAGCCAGGCTATCCCTCGATCGGATGCTGGCCGTGCCGCGGGATTGAGTCTTGAGAATAACTTGGTTTATGATTGAGGGCGTGCTTTTTGTGCGCCCTTTATTTTTGCAGCGGAATAACTCATGGATTTAGATTCCCCGCAGGACATAAAGCACGCCACGAGCAAAAGTTTTATCGATGGCGTCAGCTCCGGCCTGCAGACCAGTGAAGTTCTCGGCCTGCATGGATCGGCCGACGCCTTTCTGCTCGCCCGGCTGCTGACTGAACACTCAGGGCTGCTGGTGATTCTCACCGCTGACCTGCCGCAGGCCCGCCAACTGACCGCCAACCTGCGGTTTTTCCACCATCACCCGCAACAGATCGCCTTGCTGCCGAACTGGGAACTGAACCCCTACGATCCCCTCACCCCGCACCCGGAGCTGGAAGCGACCCGCCTGACCACCTTGGCGGCCCTTGACCGCGGAGAACTCAAGGCTCTGGTGCTGCCGGTGCGGGCGCTGATGCAACGCATGATTCCGCGCCAAGTGCTGGCAACGATCGCCCTGGAGTTGATTGCCGAGGAGGAGTATGAGCGGCAACCGCTGCTTGAGTCCCTGCTGCAACTTGGTTACCAGCCGGTACCCCTGGTCGAAGAACGGGGCAGTTTTGCTGTGCGCGGCGATATTATCGATTTATTCCCGTCCGACGCCCAACAGCCTGTGCGACTCGATTTTTACGGGGATTTCATCGAAAAGATGCGCCATTTCGATCCGGTCAGCCAGCGTTCCGGTACGCAAATGATTGAGCGGCTGACGTTGATCCCGTCTAAAGAGATGATTCTCCACGGCCCGTTTCTCGAGACCTTTGCTCAGCGGTTGAAAGAGCGTTGCGATGAACTGGAACTCCCGCGCACCGAGCGGGAGACGATCATGGAGGAGGTCCGCGAGGGGATTCTCGCTCCAGGACGGCATTTTCTGTTGCCCTTTAACTACCCGGCCCTTGATGCGCTGACCAGCTACCTGGACAAAGAACGCTGGGTGCTGGTGGATCCTCCGGCGATTGAGCAGGCAATCGACCAGTGTCACCGCGATGTCCGCGACGGCGAGGCACGGATGCTTGAGCAGGGGCAGCCGCACGCCGCACGCAAGGAACTGTTTCTCGATCCGAGCGAGGTGCAGCCGCTGCTGAACAGCAGTGGTCGGATCGAGATATCCCAGCTACGGGTTTTTCAACTGGATGACGAACGGGAGCGCTTCCACTTCAACTGTATCGGCAATGCTGAACTGCGCGCCCATTCGAACGAGCAGCATGACGGCCTCGAACCGCTGGTCCAGCGACTGCAGCAGGCAGCAAACGACAACTGGCGCGTCCTGCTGGTCTGTCACCAGCGCAGCCAGGCCGAACGGTTGCAGGAGTTGCTCGCCGCCCATGAGGTCGAGCTGAACATCAACCCGGCCCTGCGCCTGAATAACCTGTCCCCCGGCTACCCGCAGCTGTGCGTCGGTGAGCTTTCCAGCGGATTCTCGCTGCCGGAAGAGAAACTGCTGCTCATCAGCGAAGAGGAGATCTTCGGCAAACGCAGCCACCGGCAGAGAAAAACCGGGCAACAGCGTGCCCGCAAGCTGATGAGCAGTCTGGCTGAGCTCAGGGATGGTGACTTCATCGTCCACACGGACCATGGTATCGGCAAATATCTCGGACTCACCCATCTGCAGACCGGCTCGGTTGAGGGGGATTTTCTGCACCTGCAATATGCTGGCGGTGACAAGCTTTATCTGCCGATCGACCGGATCGAAAAAGTGCAGAAGTATATCGGCGGCGAGGGGCATGCACCGAAACTGGACAAGATGGGCGGCCAGGGATGGCAGAAAGCCCGGCTCAAGGCTCGCGCCGCCGTTGAAGAACTGGCCCGCCAGCTACTGGAACTTTATGCCAAGCGCGAACTGCGCCAGGGGTTTGCCTGCTCAGCCCCCGATCAGCTCTATCGCGAATTCGAGGCGACCTTTCCCCACGAGGAGACCGAAGATCAGCTGCGGGCAATCGAGGACACCTTGAGCGACATGCAATCGCCAAAACCTATGGACCGGCTGGTCTGCGGTGATGTCGGCTACGGCAAGACCGAGGTTGCTTTGCGTGCCGCGGTCAAGGCGGTGATCGACAGCAAGCAGGTGGCGGTGCTGGTGCCGACTACGGTGCTGGCCCGGCAGCACTGGGAGAGTTTCAGCCAGCGCTTGGAAGAATTTCCGGTGCGGGTCGAGATGGTTTCCCGGTTCCGCAGTGCCGCCGAAAACAAAAAAACTTTGGCCGCCGCTGCCGCCGGCAAGGTCGATATCCTGATCGGCACCCACCGGTTACTGCAGCGCGATGTGCGTTTCAACGACCTGGGACTGGTGATTGTCGATGAGGAGCAACGCTTCGGTGTCAGCCACAAAGAGAAATTGAAGCAGCTGCGCGCCGAGGTCGATATCCTCACTCTGACAGCCACGCCGATCCCGCGTACCCTGCACATGAGCCTGGCCGGGATGCGTGATCTGTCGATTATCGAAACCGCCCCGATCGACCGGCTGGCAATCCGCACCTACGTCACCCGCTTCGACGACGAGCTGATCCGCCAGGCAATCCTGCGTGAGCTGCGCCGCGGCGGGCAGGTCTACTTCGTCCACAATCGGGTCAAGACCATCGACGCCATGGCTGAGCAGCTCAAAGCCCTGGTCCCCGAAGCGAACATTTCCGTCGGTCATGGGCAGATGCCGGAGAAGAATCTGGAGCAGGTGATGCTCGATTTTATCGCGGGGAAGAGCAACCTGTTCGTCACCTCGACCATCATCGAAAACGGCCTGGATATCCCGCGTGCTAACACTATTATCGTCAACCGTGCCGATTGCTTCGGCCTCTCGCAGCTCTACCAACTGCGCGGCCGGGTCGGCCGCAGCGATCGCCGTGCCTACGCTTACCTGCTGATCCCCGGCGAGGCCGGCCTGACCAAAGAGGCGCGTGAACGGCTGAAGGTATTGCAGGAACTGACCGAATTGGGGGCCGGTTTCCGTATCGCCAGCCACGACCTGGAGCTGCGGGGTGCTGGTGATCTGCTCGGAGCCAAACAGTCGGGGCCGATTGCGGCGATCGGCTTCGAGCTTTACACCGAGCTGCTGGAAGAGACCATCGATAAGCTGCGCGGCAAGGAGCGTGAAGAGCGGATCGATCCGGAAATCCGCATGGGACTGTCGGCCTTCTTCCCGGAGAAGTACCTGCCCGACCCGAACCAGCGTTTGCAGTTCTATCAGCGGATGGCTGCTGCTGAACAAGATGAGGAGTTGTTTGACCTGGTCGAAGAATTGCGTGATCGTTACGGTGAATTACCGAGTGCCGGGGAAGCCCTGGTCGGCATCATGCGCCTGCGCATCCTGCTGAAACGCTTACGGGTTGAACTCCTCGAATACGACGGTCGCCGATTGCACCTGCTGTTCCATGCGACCACCAGGGTTTCGCCGGAACTGATTCGCAGCCTGCTCACCGATCAGCCGGAGCGGTACCGACTGGGGGCCGATTTCAAACTGAGCGTTGAGCTCGGTCGCCTGAAAGAACGGGAGCTCCTGCCGGCAGTGAGAAAAGAATTGCAACTGTTTTTCTGACTATGCTAGCGTAACAACCCGGTTTTCTCTCTGAAAATGGGTAGTTAAGTGTCGATGCCGTTTCTCCGTCAAGTCATCATTCTATTGCTCCTGGTATTTGTCCATGGTTGCCAACCACCGGAGCCTCTGCCGCCGCTGATAAAAGTCGGGCAGCGCCAGCTGACCCTGCAGCAGTTTGAACGGGAATTGCAGCTCAGTTATCCGGATATTTCCGTACTTCCAGAACAGGAGCAATTGCTGTTAAAAAAACAGCTGGTCAATCGGCTGATTGAGCGAGAACTGATTCTCGGTGAAGCGGAACGAAGCGATGTACGGATTGCCCCCGCCGAACTTGACGCGGCGATGATTGAATTCCGCGGGAATTATTCCGCTGCAGAATACCAGGAAATTTTGCGGGAGGCCGGTCAGTCCGAAGAAAGTTGGCAGGCGGTGTTAAGGTTGCGTCTGCTGACGATGAAAGTGAGTGCCGCCATCCTTGATCCCCTGGTACAGGTTGACGTGAAGGATGCCGAGAAATATTATCTGGCCCATCGGGAAGAGTTTCGTCGCTCCGAAGAATTACGTGCACGGCAAATGCTTTTTGACTCTAAAGAGGCAGCCGAGGTCATTTTAAAAAAATTGAAAGCGGGTGGGAATTTCGCTGAACTGGCCCGTGAATACTCACTTTCTCCTGATCGGGAAAATGGTGGCAGCTTGGGATATTTTTCCCAGGGGCAGCTCCCCCCGGAGTTCGATAAGGTGCTGTTTCGGTTAGCGGCCGGCCAGCTCAGTGACCCGGTGGAAAGCCCATACGGAGTTCATCTGTTTCTGGTGGAACGTCGGCGCCGCGCCGGGTTGCGGCCTTTTGCCGCGGTGCAGAATGAAATCATTGCCATGTTAAGGCAACAGCGGGAAGAAGAGGTTTTTCAGCTCTGGCTGGGAAAATTACACGAGAACACCCGAATTTCCGTTCATTGGGACCTGTTAGCTAAAAAAGATCTGCATTAACTGTAAAATAGTTCAACACTTAAACCATGAGGTAAAATAATCATGACACGATTTTTGTTTTTGTTGCTGCCGGCTCTTTTGCTGCTGGTCAGCCCGGTTGCCGCCAAAACCCTGACCAAGGTCGTTGCCGTGGTCAACCAGGAGATCATCAGCAGTTACCGGCTGGATAGGGCGGTTCTGACGGCATTGGCCAGGGATGCCGAGGCGAATCAACTGACCAGTCAAGAGTTTGATCAGTTACGGAGACAGGTTCTGGAGCAGTTGATCAATGAAAAACTGGTGGAACAACGGATCAAGGAATTGGGCTTGACGGTTCCCGACCCGGAACTGAATGCTGCCATCGAGGATGTCCAACGCAAGAATAATTTTACCGCTGAGCAGTTGCAAAAGGCCGTTGAATCCCAAGGGATGTCTTTTGCGGCCTATCGTGAGCAACTCAAAAACGAGATCTTGCGTTACAAGCTGCTCGGCCGTGAAGTCAACTACAAGGTGCAGGTCACCAGCAGTGAGGTTCGGGAATATTTCAACGAACATATTGATGAATATCACGCCGCGCCGAAAGTCCGGGTCAGCAGCATCAGTTATAAATTCCCGGCCGATGCTGATGAACAGGAGATTGCGGAGATCCGCAAACAGGTCCAGGTGACTCGCGGCTTGCTGCAGGGAGGAGAAGCGGTTGAGCAAGTTCTCGAATTCCAGGGAGCAGGGGTTTTTGGCGGCGACATGGGGGAGCTGGTTGAAGAGGATCTGACCGAACAACTCCAGCAGGCATTGAGAGGGTTGGCGGTTGGCCAGGTGAGTGAGCCGGTTGAGATGAATGGCCAAATTCATTTGTTTGTGGTCACTGACCGTAAGTTCGCAGAGGACAACCTCTACGAACAGGTCAAGGATGAGATTGAACGGCTGCTGGAAAGAGAAAAGACCGATCTGCGTTTCCAGGAGTGGGCACGGGAACTGCGCGATCGCGGGCACATAGAGGTCCGGATCTGAGCGGTTTTTTGCCGAGCAACTGAACCCTGCTGTTAATTCGGCGGGGTTTTTTTTATTGCTGTTGCCCGGAGCCTTGTCCGGGATGCGGCAATGGTTGTTTCATGCGACCGGCATCCGCTATACTGAATGCTTGTGCAAATTTCAGCGATCGGAGTGAACAACCGTGCAACCTTTACTTGTCACCATGGGTGACCCGACCGGGGTCGGTCCGGAACTGATTCTCAAGGCTTTGTTCGACCGGGCATTCGAAGCGCTGCAAACGCCTCTGCGGGTTATTGGCGATGTCGGGGTGTTGTTACAGGCGGCGAAGATTTTCGGAGTGAGGGGAGAGGTTCAGCCTGAAGCGGAAAATCTCTTTGTTTTGCACTTCGGGGAGTTTTGTCTGGAGGTCGAAGCACTTTCGCAGCTGGCTCTTGATCAGCTTCAGTATGGGCAGCCAGATGTCTCCTGCGGTCGGGCTATGGCCGCTTACGTCGAGCGGGCGGCGACTCTCTGTCTTGAGGGTTCGGCAGCCGGGCTGGTTACCTGCCCGATCAACAAGGCGGCGATCAATGCCGCCGGTATCCGTTTCCCCGGCCACACCGAACTGCTGGCAAAACGTTGCGGGGTGGAAAAAGTCGTGATGATGCTGGCCGGGGCAAAGCTTAAAGTCAGCCTGGTCACCACCCACCTGGCCTACCGGGATGTCCCGCAGGCATTGACGACGGCAGAAATTCTGGAAACAATCCGTATCACCGATCGCAGCATGCGTCAGAAGTTCGGCCTGCCGGAACCGAAACTGGCGGTCCTCTCTCTTAATCCGCACGCTGGGGAAAATGGCCTGTTCGGTGACGAGGAGGCGCGGTTGATCGTCCCGGCCATTGAGCAGGCCCAGGTCGAGGGGATTGTCGCCGATGGTCCGCATAGCGCCGACACCCTGTTCCATTTCGCTGCTCAAGGCAGCCATGATGCGGTCATCTGCATGTACCACGATCAGGGACTGATTCCCTTGAAGCTGCTCCATTTCGAGGATGCCGTCAACATCACCCTTGGGTTGCCGATCATCCGGACCAGTGTTGATCACGGCACGGCCTACGATTTGGCCGGAACCGGACAGGCAAATACCGCCAGTCTGATCGCAGCTCTGAAAATGGCCGAGCAGATGAGTTGCTTTATTCCCACCCGTCGAATAGTTGAACAAGATGATCGATAAAATAAAAATACGTGGTGCCCGCGAACACAACCTGAAAAACCTTGATATCGATATCCCCCGTGACCAACTGGTGGTCATTACCGGCGTCTCCGGCTCGGGGAAAAGTACCCTGGCCTTCGATACCATCTACGCTGAGGGGCAACGTCGCTATGTCGAAAGTCTTTCCGCCTACGCTCGGCAGTTCCTTGAGCAGATGGAGAAACCGGATGTTGACCAGATCGACGGCCTTTCCCCGGCGATCTCCATTGAGCAGAAAACCACATCGAAAAATCCCCGTTCGACCGTCGGTACGGTGACTGAAATCTACGATTACCTGCGTCTGCTCTATGCCCGCGTCGGACAGATCCTCTGCCATCGTTGTGGCCAGGCGATCAGTTCACAGACCGTTGAGCAGATGGTCGATCAGGTGCTGCAGTTCCCGGAGAAAACCCGCTTGCTGGTGATGGCGCCGATCGTTCGTGAGCGCAAGGGGGAATATCGCAAAGAGCTGGCTCAGCTGCAGGCGGATGGCTTTGTGCGCATCCGCATCGATGGTGAAATGCGTGAACTGGGGGAGACGATCGAACTTGAGAAGCAGAAGAAGCATACCCTGGAGGTGGTCGTCGATCGGCTGGTGATGAAGGAGGGGATCGAATCACGGCTGACCGACTCCATTGAAACTGCCCTGCGACTGGCCGATGGACTGGTGCGGATCGAAATCCCCGCTGGCGAGAGCAGGCTTTTTTCGGTCCAACATGCCTGCATCAATTGCGGCCTTTCCTACCCGGATATCGAGCCGCGGATGTTCTCCTTCAACAACCCCCATGGTGCTTGCCCCGACTGCAGCGGGTTGGGAACGCGGATGTATTTTGATCCGGAGCAGGTGGTGCCGAACCCGGAGCTTTCATTGCGTGAGGGAGCGATCGTCCCCTGGGACAGCCGCACCGGTTACTATTACCAGGCCTTGCTTGAGGCCTTGTCGATACACTACGAATTCAACCTCCGCAGCCCCTTCAACAGGTTGTCGGAGCGATTGCAGAAAATCATCCTTTATGGCTCTGGCGATGAAAACGTCCGTTTCTTCTACGATCAGGGGGAACGGCGCCATTTTTACGAAAAGCCCTTTGAGGGGGTGATCAGCAATCTTGAGCGTCGCTACCGTGAAACCGATTCGGACAGCATCCGCGAAAATCTGGAGCGGTTCATGAATGTGATTCCCTGCCCGACCTGCGAAGGGGCCCGCCTGCGCCCGGAGTCTTTACATGTCACCCTGGCCGGGAAGAATATCCAGCAAGTCTGTGCCCTGTCGATTGCTGATGCAGAGGAGTTCTTTGTCCAGCTGGAACTGCCGGCAAAACAGGAAGAGATTGCCCGGCGGATTCTCAAGGAGATCCGCGAACGGCTCTCCTTTCTGTCGCATGTCGGTCTCGACTACCTGACCCTCGACCGCAGTGCCGGCACTCTAAGTGGTGGCGAGGGACAGCGGATCCGTCTCGCCACCCAGATCGGTTCTTCACTGATGGGGGTTCTATATATTCTCGATGAGCCGTCCATTGGCCTGCATCAACGGGATAACCAACGGCTGCTGGGCACTTTGAAGCGGCTGCGTGACCTCGGTAACACGGTGTTGGTGGTCGAGCATGACGAAGAGACGATTCGGGCGGCGGACCATGTTATCGATATGGGCCCGGCGGCCGGTGTGCATGGTGGCGAGGTGGTTGCTCAGGGAACTCCCGCGCAAATCATCGCGGCAGAGGGGTCGCTGACCGGCCAGTACCTCTCGGGCAAACGGCAGATCATGATCCCCGGCGAGCGGCGTACCAGTGAGCGCTGGCTGGAAATTTTCGGCGCCCGGGCCAACAATCTGCAGGACATCGATGTCAGAATTCCCCTCGGGATTCTGACCTGCTTCACTGGTGTTTCCGGCTCCGGGAAATCGTCGCTGGTCATCGAAACCCTCTACAAGGCACTTGCCCAGCGGCTGCATCGTACCCGTGAAAAGGCCGGACCGGTCCGTGATATCAAGGGGCTGGAATTCCTTGACAAGGTGATCGACATCGATCAGTCACCGATCGGCCGTACGCCGCGCTCCAACCCGGCTACCTATACGGGGGTTTTTACCCATATCCGCGAACTGTTCGCCCAGTTGCCCGAAGCAAAAATCCGTGGTTACAAACCGGGGCGATTTTCCTTCAATGTCAAGGGGGGGCGCTGCGAGGCCTGCAGCGGTGACGGCATCATCAGAATTGAGATGCACTTCTTGCCGGATGTTTATGTGCAGTGTGAAGTTTGTAAAGGGGCACGTTACAATCGGGAAACACTGGAGGTGAAGTACAAGGGAAAAAGTATCGCCGATGTGCTGAACATGACCGTCAACCAGGCCAGCAAGTTTCTGGAAAACATACCGAAGATCAGCAGTAAGCTACAGACGATCCGCGACGTCGGTCTCGGCTACATCAAACTGGGACAGAGTGCGACAACCCTCTCAGGCGGTGAAGCGCAGCGGGTTAAACTGTCCCGCGAACTGAGTAAACGGGCCACAGGGCGAACCATCTATATCCTTGATGAACCGACGACCGGGCTGCATTTTGCCGATATCCACAAGTTGCTCGAAGTCCTGAACCGGCTGGTGGAAACCGGCAATACCGTGGTGGTTATCGAGCACAACCTGGATGTCATCAAGACCGCTGATTACATTATCGACCTGGGTCCGGAAGGGGGGAGCCGTGGTGGTGAAATTGTCATTGTCGGCACCCCGGAAGAGGTGGCGCTCTGTTCCTGTTCATACACCGGACAGTTCCTGCGCAGATATCTCGGAGAAGTGACAGAATCCGCGGGAAAAATTCCTCTTGAGAAGGATTTGAACTGACGCAAAAACTGCACAATGTGCCGAATTCTGTCGCAAAAATAACTCCTTAACTTCTCCTGACAATCTGTCGATAAATGGGTTGTGATTTATAAAAAAAATGGTATCGTTTTGATTTGACAGTATTTAAAGCGTGCCGCAAGTGAAAACTATTTTCCAATAATTGTGGCGGACATTTTGGCACAAGCATTGCAATTAAAAAGATACTTGCCGGCAAGTCGGTTCAGAAAAAGGAGAACTTAAATGAAAAGTAAACTGATAACCCTCTTCGTAATGGTCGCGTTTCTCAGCGCCTGTGCCCCCCATCAGGCACTTATTAAATCCGAACCGCCAGGAGCCATAGTTACCATTGATGGTAAAGAGCTCGGGGAAACCCCGCTCCGTTATGACTATGCATTAAGCACTGGCAAGCAGCATCAGGTCAGTATTGCCCAGACGGGCTATGAACAAGTTGACCTGACGATCAAGGCTGACAAGGTCGATTCCGGCGCTATGAAGCGCTGGTTGATGGCTGGAGTTGTTTGGAGTCCATTATGGCTCGGGACGATTTTCACCAAAAAACTGAAAGAAAGCTATCTGTTCGTGATGAAACGCAATAGCCCGCAGATGACAGCGAAGCTTGAAGCACAAGACTAGTTCTTCGTTGGCTCTGTAGATTTGCCGGCAAAAAAGGCCAGCCCTTATGGGACTGGCCTTTTTATTTAGTTTTCATCCGGAAACGGCCCTTTTTCACCATCTCTGCGTCAATCTGCACGTTTGCGAAGGTTTGTCTTCAGTTGGTCAGGATGACGTCACGGATCAGGCTGCGGTTGACCAGATAACTTTGCTCTGCAGAGAAAAGCGGAAAAAATTCGTTACCGCTATTGATGTAGTCGATTAAACGGGCAG
>WTCI01000158.1 GCA_013138655.1 Desulfuromonadaceae bacterium
GGAGTGGCCGAGCTATTACGTAACATTGCCGGCGTCGAAACCGATCGGCTGGTGGTGATCAGCGGCCGGGAGGTCGCCAGCCTGCGTAACTGTCTCGGCCTTGATCCGTCCCCGGAGTTGTGGGGCTGTCACGGTTGGCAGCGGTGCCTGCCCGGCGGACGGGCGGTGCAACGGCCCCTGCCGGATGGGGTGACGGGCCTGTTGGAGCAGGCGGCATCCTTGGCCCGGGATGCCGGATTTGCCCGGCAGCTGGAACGGAAACCGGTTTCTTTGGCCTTGCACTGGCGTGGTCTCGAACCGTCTGTAGCGGGCCGGATGCGGGAGCTGGTCGGTGGTCGCTGGCAGCAATTGACGGGCGCTGGATTGTTGCAGCTGAAAGAATTTGACGGTGGGCTGGAGCTGCGTTGCCTCGATGTCGATAAGGGATCCGCTGTTGAACGGTTGCTTGAGGAGGTCGAGGGCGATACCCTGATCGCTTATCTGGGGGATGACCTGACCGACGAGGATGCCTTTGCGGTGTTGGGCGCGCGCGGCCTGAAGGTTCTGGTCCGTTCGCAGCTGCGGGCAACGCGGGCCGATCTTTGGTTGCAACCGCCGGAGGAGTTGCTCCGGTTTCTGCAACAGTGGTATGCAATGAGGAGGAATGGCGGGTGAACAAACTTGATGAGCAGTTTCTGGTGGTCTCCAACCGTTTGCCGTTGGTGGTGGATCAGGATGAGGACGGCTGGCAGATCAAACCCGCATCCGGGGGGCTGGTGACTGCCCTCGAGCCGATCATGAGCCGGGTCAACGGGCTCTGGATCGGCTGGCTGGGCAGTTCTGAACAGGCCCCCTTTGATGAGTTGTTCGCCCGTTTTGCCGCTACGCACGGCTACCGGTTGGCGGCGGTCCCCTTAACCGATGAGGATGTCGAACTTTATTACCGTGGCTTTGCCAATGAAACCCTCTGGCCGCTGTTCCACGATCTGCTGGGGCGCTGTCACTTCGATCTGACGACCTGGCTGCACTATCAAAAGGTCAATGATCTCTTTGCCGAGGTGGTTGCCGAGCAGGCAGACGACGGCCAGTTGATCTGGGTGCATGATTATCAATTGGCCCTGGTCGGTCACCTGTTGCGCCAGCGCGGTTTGAAAAACCGTCTCGCCTTCTATCTGCACATCCCCTTTCCTTCTTTCGATCTATTGCGCAGGCTGCCGTGGAAAAAGGAACTGCTGCAGGGGCTGCTCAGTTACGATCTGCTCGGCTTTCAAACCTTGCGAGACCGCCGTAACTTCGTGGCTTGCGTCCGTGAAATGTTTCCGCATGTCAGGGCCGATATCCGGCGGCGCGTGACGCTCCTCGATCTCGGCGAGAGGCAGGTTTCGGTGGGGAATTTTCCCATCAGTATCGATTTCGAGGAATTCAACCAGGGGGCTGCCGTCAAAGAGGTTGAGGAGGCCGCCTGGTATCTGCATGAGCACTACCAGGGGCGACAGCTGCTGCTCGGGGTCGACCGGCTCGATTATACCAAGGGGATTCCCGATCGCTTTCTGGCCTTTGAGCGGGCCCTGGAAAAATATCCCGAATTACGTCGCCAGGCGACCCTGATTCAGGTGGTGGTGCCGAGCCGGACCCTGGTGCCGGATTACCAGAATCTCAAGGAGACCCTTGATCAAATAGTCGGTCGGATCAATGCACGGTTCAATGAGCATGGGTGGGTGCCGATCCATTACCTCTATCGCAGCCTCGACCGGACCCAGTTGCTGGCTCATTACCGCAGCTGCGAAATTGCACTGATCTCGCCATTACGTGACGGGATGAATCTGGTGGCCAAAGAATATTGTGCCGCCTCGGTGGAGGAAAAAGGGGTTCTGATTCTCAGTGAATTTGCCGGGGCTGCGGCACAGCTGGGGGAGCATGCTTTGCTGGTCAACCCCTACGATATCGAAGGGACTGCGGATGCCATCTGGCAGGCCTACTCCATGACAGAGGAAGAGCGGCACCAGCGGATGCGGCAGCTGCGTGCCGAAGTGCGGCGTAACAATGTCTATCGCTGGGTCGAACAGTTTCTCGACGCAGTGCAGCCGCGGACCGAGCAGCTTTATTGGCATTGTACAGAGATGCGGCGAGAGGGGGATGAATAGCAGAAAATCCTTGCATTGCAAAAGGTTTCGCGTTTAGAATCGGCCAACTTAATCAAGCGAAGGTGAACGAAGATGACTTTTTATGCGTCCTTTTATAGTTTTTTCTTTTGGTTTTTCGGTTTTGTCAAGCCGTTTGCCGCGGGAGAGGGTCTGTAAAGGGTAGACAACTTCAGATCGTACAAACCATGGCAGAACGGCAGCAGGGTTCTCTCATGGTTTTTCTTTTTGTTGTATCTGAAATTGAAGGCCGCCGGGAGAATCGGGCGGCCTTTTGCCTTTTCAGCCCAAGTGGCAACAAAAGGAGAAAGTCATGATCATTGTTATGCAAAAAGGGGCCTCGCAGGAGGCGCTGGCAGAGGTGGAAAAGAAGATCGTCGAACTCGGTTATCAGCCGCACGTAATCCACGGTGAAACCCGCAACGTGGTCGGTGCGGTTGGTGATGAGCGGGGGAAGGAAAAACTGCAGGCTCTGGAAACTCTGCCGGGTGTCGAGCGGGTGGTACCGATCCTTAAGCCGTACAAGCTGGCCAGCCGCGAAGTGCAGCCGCAGCCGAGCGAGATCGAGATCGTCCCCGGCCTGGCCATCGGCGGCAAAGAGTTCATCGTTGTCGCCGGTCCCTGCGCGGTTGAGAGCCGAGAGCAGATCTGCGAAACCGCTGAAGCGGTGAAAAAATCGGGTGCCCGACTGCTGCGGGGCGGCGCTTTCAAGCCGCGCACCAGCCCATATTCTTTCCAGGGAATGGAAGAGGATGGCCTGAAGTTGCTGGCCGAAGCGCGGGAATTGACCGGTCTGCCGATTGTCACTGAAGTCGTCAATCCGCGGGATGTCGAACTGGTGGCCAAGTATGCCGATATCATGCAGGTCGGCGCCCGCAATACGCAGAATTTTGCCCTGCTGAAGATGCTCGGTCAGCTTGACAAGCCGATCCTGCTTAAACGGGGGATGGCGGTGACCATCCAGGAATTTTTGATGAGTGCCGAATATATTCTCTCCGAAGGGAACCGTAAGGTGATTCTCTGTGAACAGGGTATCCGCACTTTTGAGACTGCGACCCGGAACACGCTGGATATCTCTGCCGTCCCGGTGTTGAAGCAACATACCCACCTGCCGGTGATGATCGACCCTTCTCATGCCACTGGACACGCACACCTGGTAGCGCCGATGTGTTATGCTGCGGCCGCCGCCGGGGCGGATGGCTTGCTGATTGAGGTCCATCCCTGTCCGGAAAAAGCCTCTAGTGACGGGCCACAGTCGCTACGTCCGGCAGAGTTTCAGGAAATGATGGATAAATTGCGTGCGTTCGCTCAGGTTGCCGGTCGCGAGATGGCTGGCTGACCACGGCAAAAAACGAGGAGTTCTATGTATTTTGTGCCTTTGTCGCAGCTGGAAAGTGTTGAGCTGGTGATCCATAGTCTCAGGGCGGCAGCCGGTGAAGCGGATTGCACCATGTGTCCAGCTTACAAGGTTTGTATGAAACAGTGTCTGACCATTGCCAATACGGTTGGACAGATGCTGGAGGACGGAACCCTGCCGCAAATTGGTGGGGATCCGCCGCCTTCTCCAGCGAAGGTTGATATGCCGGATGAAGATCCCGATCCGCCATCCACGGGTGGTTCGGGCGGTAAAGGGCGTTTGAAGGCTGTGAAATAGGCTGAGGAAATCAGGCCCCTGGTTTAATGCTCGGAGGATAAATGATGTCGAACAAGGTTTATAATTTTGGCGCCGGACCGGCGATGTTGCCGGAACCGGTGATGCAGAAAATTCAGCAGGAGTGGCTTGATTACCGGGGGATGGGTGTTTCGGTGATTGAGATCAGTCACCGGGCCAAGGAGTTTGTCGAGATTCTGGATGAGGCGCAGGCGCTGTTTCGTGAACTGAGTGGGGTGCCGGAGAATTACCGTATTCTCTTTGCCCACGGTGGCGCGCGGATGCAGTTTTCTGCGTTGCCACTGAATCTGGCTGGTCGTAAGCCGAACCGGAAATGTCTTTATTTTGAAACCGGCAACTTTGCCAAACTGGCTGCCAAAGACGCTACCGCCTTCTGCAATGTCGAGATTGTCGCCAGCAGTGCTGACACCAACTATGACCGAATCCCGGACTATGACCCGGCGGTGCTTGCCGAGGACGCCTCCTATGTGCATATCACCGGCAACAACACCCTCTACGGGACCCGTTGGAACCAATTTCCGGAGACCGGTGAGGTGCCGTTGATCGCTGATATGACTTCGGAAATTCTGTCGCGACAGATCGATTATACAAAGTTCGGCGTCATTTATGCCGGGATGCAGAAGAACCTCGGCCCGTCTGGAATGGCGATGGTGATCATCCGCGAGGATCTACTCGGGTTTGCCGGTGAACAGACCCCGTTGCTGCTGAACTATACTCAGGCCGCTGCGGATAACTCACTGACCAATACCACCAACACTTTCGCCATCTATGTCACCAAACTGGTTCTTGAATGGCTCAAGGGAGAAGGGGGGGTGGTTGCCCTGGAAAAGCGGAACGAGGAAAAGGCTGCCTGCCTTTACCGCGTGATTGATGCGTCCGCTTTTTACCGCGGAGTTGCTCAGCTTGCGCACCGCTCCATCATGAATGTCAGCTTCAAGTTAGCCAGTGAAGAGTTGGCAGAAAAGTTTCTGCAGGAAGCGGGTGCTGCCGGATTCTACGCTCTCAAAGGGCACAGAAATGTTGGTGGAATCAGAGCGTCAATCTATAATCCGATGCCGCTGGCTGGAGTGGAAGCGCTGGCCGATTTTATGCGCGAATTTGAAAAACGCAACGGCTGAGCTTGTCAACCAGCCGCGCGCAAAACAAAGGTCGGACGCATTGCTTCCGGCCTTTTACTTGAATCTGGTTATCCATTTTACTTAAGTTGGGCGCTGATTGACCGGAAGTAAAACGAAACTAAAAAAAACGCTTTAGCCACGGACACACACGGACAGGGGCGGGACGTAAAACCTGCAACCAGAAAAGTGCACAATCATCCTCACACTCGTTCGTTACACTCACTTAAGGCACAAAGATCACAAAGGAAACCCATTATTCAGGTTTTGATCTTCAACCGATAAATTCGCTTTTGCCCTTGTTCTTCTTAGTGGGCTTTGTGGCTTTGTGCGAGATAAGGTTTTGATTTTGTCCCGCAGTTGTCCGTGTGTGTCCGTGGCCAATATTTGTTTTCTTAATGGATTTACTGGAGCGAAGTAGATAACCAGATACTTGAATTGAATATGAGGGAAATGATGACGATAACGAAACCAGATCTTTCCGGTGAGGTCGACTGGGAACCATTTGACGCGCCCGCACTGGTCGGCAGTTCTTTGCGATTTGTGTCCGGCGATCCGGAGGGAGAACGATTTCGCACCTGTTACTTTCGCAAAGCTGATCAAGCGTTGGTGGCCCGGATCTGGTTCGGTCCGGAAACCGAAGGGCCGCCGGGGCATGCTCACGGCGGCAGTATGGCGGCCGTGCTTGACGAGGTTCTTGGACTCGCTGCCTGGGCGGCCGGGCATGCCATCGTGGTCGGCAACCTGAATATCAACTTTCGCAGCCTGCTGCCATTGCAGCAAGTGGTGCAGGTCGATAGCGAAATTGTTTCCGTTGTGGGTCGCAAGGTCTTGGTGCGCGGAAAAATCTGGGATGGTAAGGATAAAGTTTACGCTAAGGCGGAGTGTCTCTGTATTGAAATTCAGGCGGTTTAGACTGGAATGATCGGGTGAAATTTTAGTGTAAATAAAATCGACAGTAGCCTTGTGCCCCGCGTTCGAAGCCTTTTTAAGGACGATTATTCTTACACTTCCAATTATGGAGCGGCCTTTGTTCGTTGCAGTACGATAAAATCTTCTCAGCTGCAGGGCAGCTCAAAGTGAATGCTGGTTCCCTGCCCCAGCTCACTGTCGACCCAAATCTTGCCATTATGGGCATCAATAATGCTTTTAACAATGGTCAGGCCCAATCCGGTTCCTCCGACCGCTGTGTCGGACTGGTTACAGCGGTAGAATTTTTCAAAAATCAGTGGGACTTGTTCTTCGGTCAGGCCGATGCCGTTATCGCTGATGACCACCCGATAGCCATGTGTCACCGGCTTGCCGCTGATAATAATTTCACCTCCGGACGGTGAGTATTTAACGGCGTTACTGCAGAGGTTCTCCATCACCTGCCAAATTTTTTCCTTATCGACATTCAGGATCGTTGCCGGTGAATCGATGGTGACGAGGAATGGATGATCTGCAGAAAAATGGCGGTAATGGTGAATCGGTTCTTCAAACAGCTCTTCTGCCGAACAGTC
>WTCI01000202.1 GCA_013138655.1 Desulfuromonadaceae bacterium
CTGCAACCTCACTGCCTCTGTTGCAATAAACCCTGGCAGGAATCGATTGTTCCACCGGGAGCATTTTATCTGGAAAGTGCTGATGGCCAACTTGCCGGCTTTGCCGAAGAATCCTGCTTTATCGACCTGATCCTCCAAGAATGCTACGGCGAGGCAACGAGGGAAAACAAAGCAGCGTCGTTACGTGAACTGCTCATAGAAACAACTGAACAATCTTACCTTTTGCTGCAATGGACTCCCCTTGAGGAAGAACAGATAAAAATAGATTTATATCGCCTTGATCAACAGGGTGAGATACTGACGGGAAGAAGTATCGTGCGCAAAGAACAGGGTCTGTTTAACCGACAGCTGAACTCGAAAACAACTCAACTGCTCGATAAACCCACCAAGGGAAAAGCAGCTGACCCCGCGCAGCTGTTACTCGCTCATAGAATGGCCGAACACCCTTTGCAGATTTTGGAACACAGAGCCTACCTTAAATGGCAGACCGTTTTCAGCCGGGTGCAAGTCGACTTGGCTGTCGGCATTTCAAACCAACTCTAAAGTGCAAAAACTCAGTCAGTATCTACCAACGCAGAGGCACTCACGAAATCAATCTGCTGTTTTTTCAACCAGGGCAACTCCAGGCGTAACGCCTCCATGGTCTCCGGGTAAGGATGGCAGATCGCGATCACGGCTCCCCGATCATCTGAGATTTTTATCATTTTGCGAATCTGCATACGGATATAGTCAACATCTGCCCGATTATCGAGAAAAATCTGTCGTTTTGCCGTCGGTACTCCCATCTTGCGGGCTTCGTCATAGGCCACCGAATTGCCGATTGTTTTACTGTCGATAAAAAACTGCCCACTCTGCTGCAGTTCGTCCAGCACGACCTTCATTGCGTCACGATCCTGCGTATAACGGGAGCCCATATGGTTATTTCCCCCCGCAGCTCCCGGCACCCGGTCCATATAATGGCGCATCAACCGCCGGATTTCCTTTTCTGTCTGACCCAACAGCAAGGCATTGGGACCCGGATTCGCCTCAGGATAATGTTTTGGCTGCATCGGGATGTGGATCATGTATTCACGACCGATTTCCTGTAACATCAGGGCCGCCCTGGTCGCTTGCCGAGTCTCCGGCAAAATTGCCGGAGTCACCATGAGACCCAGTTCAAGCAATTCATGAAAGGTGCTCAGAGAGCGGCCCATATCATCCATAATGATGGCAATCCTCGGGCGGCTGCTGGAGACCATAATCGGCACCCGGTAACGAAGTTCCAGACGTAGCTCTTTATTCCAGTAAAGACGCACCAAACCTTTTCGCGGCAGAAGATCCAACTGGGCCGGGGCACCGGTCATGGTCATCTGTGCAGAAAGTTCGAGCAGCCGTGTTCTGTCCGGATAATCTCCGAACATTTTCAGCCGCTGCAGATTCCCTTCAGCAGGGAGTTTCTGCCAGCCGAGCGACTTCGGTCCACTGAGCAGATCAGTTTCAACAAGTTCATAGACCTGCTGATAACCATAAATCTGCTGCTTTTCAGGCAGGGTCTCCGGTAAAGCCGGCTCGCTAACCCGGCTATATTCCGGCAGGTAACTGGAGCGCAGGAGAACCAACAAGAGCAGACACAGACCAACAAAAGCCAGCAGAAACAAGGAGGCCAGCAACACTCGCAGCCTTTGTCCCGGCAAAGCAGAGCTGCCGACTTTAGCTGATTTTTTTTTCGCGGTAGGGCGTTTTCCGGGCGTCATTTAGAGAGCAATTCTTCGTCAGATAATAGGGTTAATCGGTAAAATTACACTGCCGGCTGTTGCCGGCGGTTAATAATCTCAAATCCTTTAAGTAAATCCAGAGCACGCATCAGTTGATAATCGGCTTTATCCTTCTCCGATAAGCGGCTTTTCTGCTCCGGTCCCCCTTCAACAGGCGGGGATTTTTGCAAAGGCTGAAAATGGTGCGTGAGATCCTTCTCCCGCATCTGCGGACCAGCCTCCTGCCCGCTGATATCACGTTGCGGAACAACAATATCGGGAATGATACCCCGGGCCTGAATCGAAATCCCCGACGGGGTAAAATAGCGAGCGGTGGTTAAACGCAAGCCGGAATCATCACCCAGAGGAATCAACGACTGTACCGAGCCCTTACCGAAACTCGGTTCACCGAGCAACAGCGCTCGGTCATGATCATGCAGGGCTCCGGCAACAATTTCCGAAGCACTGGCGCTGCCGCCATTGATCAATACGATCAACGGATAGTCCGGCTCGGTTTCCTGACTCTGGGCACTGAATTTCAGCTGACTGCCGACCTCACGCCCCTCAGTATAAACGATCAGTCCTTTGGCAAGAAAGCGGTCAGCAACAGCCACAGCCTGATCAAGCAACCCGCCTGGATTGTTGCGCAAATCCAGAATCAATCCTTTGAGCTCAGCGGCATTTTCCTTTTTCAACTGTTGCAGATGGTTCTGCAAATCACTTCCGGTTCGAACCTGGAACTGCGAAAGGCGTACATAACCATAGCCATCATCCAGCAGGCGACTTTTTACACTTTGCAATTGAATAATGCCGCGGACAATCGTGAAGTCTTTCGGAGCAAGAAAACCTTCGCGGATGATGCTGAGAGTCACGGCCTCGCCTTTCGGCCCGCGCAACAGCCGTACCGCTTCCATCATCTCCAGATCCTTCGTGAAGTGCTCCTCAATTTTGACAATCTGGTCCCCGGCCATGATCCCCGCCTTGTCGGCCGGAGTGTCTTCAATCGGCGAGACAACAACCAGCACCCCATCCTTCATGGTGATTTCTATCCCCAAACCTCCGAACTCACCATGGGTGTCATCTTGCATATCCCGGTACATTTCCGGGGTCAAAAAGCCACTGTGCGGGTCAAGAGTTACCAGCATACCGCGGATCGCGCCATAAACCAGTTCCGTCAGATCAACCTCTTCAACATAACTTTTACGGATGATCGACAAGACATCAGTGAACAACTCCAGAGACTGATAATTCTCTTTATCATCGGCTGTCGCAACACCGCTGAAAACTCCGCAACCGACCACAAAACACGCTATGACGAAAAAATAACGAAAACGACATCTGCAACCTGACATGCGGAATCTCCCTGATATTAACGACGTTGCAACCAGTGCAACGGATTGACCGGTGACCCGTTGTGGCGGACTTCAAAGTACATTGCGTCGCGGCCGTCTAAACCACTCCGGCCAAGGACATTTCCGGCAACTAACTGTTCACCGACCGTCCGGTCAAGCCGTGCGGCTTGGGCATAGAGCGTATGAAATCCACCTTGATGGCTCATGATCAAAAGAT
>WTCI01000245.1 GCA_013138655.1 Desulfuromonadaceae bacterium
TCTAGCCGGTAAAGTCAAGGAAAACAGGTCATGAGAATATCGAAACAGGAACTGGCATCCCTCCAATGCATGCACGAGGGTGCCAATTCCCTGATTTATCGCCAAGATACAAGTGAATATGGACCTGTCGTCATCAAACTCCTGAAAGACGACGTCCCGGCCACACGGCGGATTGTTCGACTTCGCAATGAGTATGAATTGACCAGGGATCTCGATATTCCCGGGGTCCGCAGGGCATACGAGACAATCACCATTGACGGCAGACCAGCCCTGGTGCTGCAATATGTTGAAGGGCAAACCATCAGGGAGACCTTTGTCGAGCAACCGGGGACTCTTGCCGAGATACTGACGGTGGCGGTCTCAATCGCAAAGGCCCTGGGAGAAATTCACCGCCGTAACATCATTCACAGAAATATCAACAGCCATAACATTGTTGTCAACCGCAGGCAGCAGGCCGCGACGATTATCGGTTTCGGGCTCGCCATAAAAGGCGATCCCGCCAAGACGCGCCGTTTACAGGATCATGAAGCGCTGGAAGGCCTGCTGCACTACATTTCTCCGGAACAGACCGGCAGAATGAACCGGTTTGTAGATCACCGTACCGATCTATATTCCATGGGCGTGGTTTTGTATGAAATGCTGACCGGAAAATTGCCGTTTGACACCCCCGACACATCCGAACTCATCCATTGCCACATTGCCAAACGTCCGAAGCCTGCCTGCAAACAAAATCCGGAAATCCCGCAGGCGGTCTCGGACATTGTTATGAAGTTGATGGCAAAGGATGCCGCAGACCGGTATCAATCAGCCCACGGATTGGCGGCGGATCTGGAGATCTGCCGTAATCAACTTCAAAAAACAGGTACGATTAAAGGCTTTGATTTAGCAAGGGAGGATTTTTCAGGAAGATTTCAGATTCCTCAGAAATTGTATGGCAGGGAACAGGAAATTCCAACCTTAATCAAGGCATTTAAACGGGTAAAAAAAGGAACGAGTGAAATCATCCTGGTAGCAGGCCCTCCTGGTGTGGGGAAATCTTCGCTGGTAAGTGAATTCCAAAAATATGTCGCCGAAAAGCGAGGCTGGTTTATATCCGGAAGGTATGACCAATATCAACGCAACATCCCCTATTCAGGCCTGATTCAAGCGTTTACCGAGTTTGGCAACCTGATGCTGACCGATAGTGCCGGGCGACTTGCCCAATGGAAAGAGAAGATCGTAAAGGCGGTCGGCGCCAACGGGCAACTGCTGGTAGAAATGATTCCGGTTATGGAACTTATTATCGGCCCGCAGCCGCCTGTTCAGGAGCTTGGCCCCACAGAGGCACAACATCGCTTTCATAATGTGTTTCAGAGCTTTATCAAAGCCATTGCTCAAAAAGAACATCCCCTGGTCGTGTTTCTCGATAATCTGCAATGGGTGGATGTTGCGTCGGAGAATTTTCTCAAATTGCTGATGACCGCTGCCGACAATCAATACTTCTTATTAATAGGCGCATATCGCGATGATGAGGCCGGTGCATCTCATCCCCTGATCATGGCGGTGGAAGAGATGAAACAGGCCAACGTCATTATCGACACAATTCATCTGGAAAATCTTTCCCATGACACGCTGAAACTTTTGATCGCAGACACCTTACAGAGTGAATCGTCTGAAGTTCGATCATTAGCGGATCAGGTATTCGAAAAAACAGGCGGAAATGCTTTTTTTGTTATTCAGTTTTTACAAGCGCTGCATGAGGAGGGTTTGCTGACCTATCATTTTGATATGCGGAAGTGGGATTGGGATATTGAACAGATACACGAAAAGCGTATCACGGATAATGTGGCGGATCTAATGATCCAAAAAATAGAAAAACTGCCTGAGAACACTCGCAAGGTACTGATGCTGGCCGCCTGTATCGGCAATAGCTTTGACCTTAAACCACTTGCGGCGATTGCCCGGCAATCTGAAAAAACCACATCCGACTGTCTCCGGGAGTCGATTGAAGCGGGGTTGGTTGTTCCGCTGGATGAAAATTACATTATGATGCCGGCGTTTGATGATGAACAACTAATGGCAAAAGACACAGGTTTCAAATTTTATGATGAAAGAATCCGGCAGGCATCCACTGGGCTGCTTGCAAAAAAACTCAGACAATCGGCTCGGCTTGCAATCGGGAGGCTGCACTTCAAAGATACAAAAGAGGCGGAATTAGAGAAAAAAATATATGAAATTACGAATCATTTCAATGAAGGCTTCCGGCACATTAAAGATGAAGAAGAGCAGCTCAGGCTGGCGGAATTAAATCTCATTGCCGGGCGAAAAGCTAAAAATGCAGCGGCATATCAGGCGGCCATCCGGTACCTGAGCATGGGGATAGGACTGTTGAAGCCGGACAAATGGGATCGTCACCATGAACTGACGCTGAATCTGTATATGGAAGCTGTTGAAGCGGAATACCTTTGTTCAAATTTTGAGAGGGCGGAACTGTTATCCGGAGAAATCCTGCAGCATGCTAAGGAACTCCCGGAAAAGATCAAAGTCTATGAACTCAGAATCCTGTTTTACACAGCACAAAACCTAAATTCCGCGGCAATCGAGTCTGGACTTGACGCCCTTGAAATTTTGGGAGTATCTCTCCCAACAGAGCCGGGGGAGATCAATATTTATATTGAGAAGTCATACAAAGAGCTGTCCAAAAAAGTCGAACTGATTGAAGATTTAGCCGACTTACCGGTGATGCGCGATGCTCATCAATTAGCGGCTATACGGATCTTGATGAATATGGTTGCTCCGGTTCACAAGGCCAGGTCCTGGCTGTGGCCGGTGATTACTTTCAAGATGGTTATAATGGCAGTCAAATATGGGAACTCCCCGGAGGCAGCTTTTGCTTATGGCTGTTATGCAGCAATTTTATGTGGCGTATTCGGTGACATCAAGAATGGTTATCGGTTCGGGCAGTTGTCCATGAAAGTTATGGAGAAGTTCGACGCCGCCCAACTCAAGGCTAAAGTTGTTTTTATGTTCAACACTTCTGTAAAGCACTGGAAAAGACATGCGTCGGAAACGATAAAACCTTTGCAGGAGGCCCATCACTGCGGGATTGAAACAGGGGATCTGGAATATGCCTATTACGGGGCTTTAAACTATTGCAGTTATATGTTCTTTGCAGGAGATTTTCTGGAAAATATTCGAGTCAAACAGGCGGAATATCTTGAGACAACAGAAAAATTTCGGCTGAAGTTTCATAGTGATTTCGGGAAAATTTGGGC
>WTCI01000023.1 GCA_013138655.1 Desulfuromonadaceae bacterium
AGTTGTGGAAACACCCGGGACAGAATACCGAGGGTCAGGTTAGATAATATCAGCAGGGCGAGAATGGGAGCAACCAGTTGAATACTCAGGATTAATGAATGATTGGCAACCTCCATCACCATGGGGATTGCGCCACCTGCCAAGTTGAGGGTTCCGGGCGGCAGCATTTCAAAGGAAGCCACAATTGCCGCAAAAAACAGGTGATGGACATCCAGGGCAAGAAACAACAGGATGGCAAAAACTCCCTGGAATTGGGAGATCAGGGCCACCTGTCGTTGAGTCGTCGGGTCAAAGATATTGGCGGCGGCAAAGCCCATCTGATAACCGATCAGAGACCCGGCAAATTCAGCGGCCATGAAGACCAATTGGGCCAAAAACCCGACCAACAAACCGAGAATTGTTTCCTGGGCAAGCAGCAGTGCCAGTTCAATGATTGAAAAACTCTGCTCGGGAATAAAACCTTGTACCGCCGGGTAAATCAGCAGCGAGAAAAGGACTGCGATACCGACCCGCATTTGCGGAGGGAGTTGACCGCCGCTGAAGACCGGAATCGCAGCCATCATGGAACCGACCCGGGCTAAGCAGAGCAAAAAACCTTGAATGAGTGGCAAGGAAAACTGGGGGAGTTCCATCACCTGTCTCCGGGAAATTATGGCCTGACATGAGGCAACTGATCGAAAATCATGATCAGAAAAGCAGTGACTTTTCTCAACATCCAGGGAGCAAAAACCAACAGGGTGACGAAAACACCGACGATTTTCGGGATAAAGGTCATGGTTTGTTCATTAATCTGGGTTGCGGCTTGAAAAATACTGATCACCAAACCGATCACCAGCGCAGCAATCAACATGGGTGCCGCAACAGACAATGCAGTTTCGACGGCTTGACGACCAATGTTTACGACGAATTCCGGGCTCATAATCCATCCCTATCCAAAACTTTGCACGAGAGAACCGATGACCAATGACCAGCCATCGACCAGCACAAAAAGCAGGATTTTGAACGGCAGGGAAATGATAATCGGCGGCAGCATCATCATTCCCATTGACATCAGCACCGACGCCACGATCATATCAACGACCAGAAAGGGTATAAACAGCAGAAACCCCATCTGAAAGGCCCGTTTCAACTCCGAAAGCATGAAGGCCGGAATCAGAGTCAACATGGAGATATCAGCCTGATTTTCCGGTTGCGGTGACTTGGAGATATCAACCAGCAGTTGCAGGTCTTTTTCGCCAACCTGGGAGAACATAAAGTCCCGCATCGGCACCAGCGCCTGTTCCAACGCCTGTTCCTGGTTGATTTTTTTATCCAGATAAGGTTGCAGGGCATTATCGTTGATCCGCTCGAAAATCGGGGCCATCACGAAAAAGGTCAGGAACAGCGCCAACCCGATGACAATCTGGTTCGAGGGCGCCTGCTGGGTGCCCATCGCTTGGCGGACAAAAGATAGGACAATCACGATACGGGTAAAACCGGTGGTCATCAACAGGATTGCCGGAGCCACCGAAAGAATGGTCAGAACAATCAGAATCTGCAGGGCCGTGGAAACCTCTCCCGGTTCTGTCGCTTCACCGATACCGACAGTGATTGTCGGCAAGCCCTGGGCCAGGGCGGTTAACGGTAATGCCAGCAAAAAAAGCAGGAAAAGAGTTTTCAGCTTCATCAGACATCCTCTCCCAATTCTTCCTGTAAGGCCGCAGAAAACTCCTTTTTCGGCGGCAGTTTACTGAGACATTCGATCCGATCGGGACTTAAACCGAGCAACATATCCTCACCGCGGACTGACACCAGGCAAAGAAATTTCTTGCCGCCCAGAGACTTGGTTTCGAGGATCTTGATCGATCCGTCGCGCGGCTTGGGAAGGATACCGAACCCTTTACGGCTGGCGGCGTAAAGGAGCAGCAGCAGGCCGATGATAACGGCCAACGCACCTATCATCTTCAGCGCCGGAGTCAGTAAACCAGCATCCCCAACCATATTCTCAGCGAACGCCAATGACGGAACCGACCACAGGACTATGCTGAGCAGTTGACTTCTCATCCGAGATTTTCAATCCGCTCTGAAGGACTGACCACATCGGTCAAGCGCAGGCCGAACTTATCATTGACCACCACCGCCTCACCACGTGCGATCAAGCGTGAATTGACATAAAGTTCAAGGGGTTCGCCAGCCAGCTTGTCAAGTTCAACCAGCGATCCTTCCTGCAATTGCAGCAGGTCACGCACGAGAATTTTCGAACGCCCGACCTCCACTGACACCTGGAGCGGAATGTCCAGCAACAGATCGAGCCCCCGCCCTTCGAGACTCTCACTCGCTGTCGCCGCTTGCTGTCCATTTTCCTGAATTGTCTCACTCATCAATCTATCCTCCGTTGGGAATCCGTCCCAAAACACGAATTGCCTTTTTACCGCCCTGAACACCGGCTATCGCACAGAACTTGGGCTGCCCCTCAACCAAGACCTTCAAATGGGTATCGGGGTTACAGCCAAGATCAATGACATCGCCAACCTGAAAATTAAGAATATCCCGAACCCGCAACGACAGCGTCGAAAGCCGAGCCTCAAGCTCAACGTTCATATACTCCAGCTCATCGCAGACAAGATTGCGCCATTTGCTGTGTTGGCCGGAGTTTGCCGGCACTGCCGTAGTTTGCTGCATTCTCTGCAAAGGTTCCAGTGCCGGATGAGGAATCACCAGTGTGATATCCCCCTCCAGGGTATCAATCGCCACGTGGAAACGGGCTGTAACCACACCTGTCTCGGGAGTCACAAAATTGAGGAGACGCAGATTGCTGACCACCTTGACCAGCGAGGGATCGATTTCCTGCAACTGTCGAAAACCCTTGGCCAATTCAGGGCAGACCGAGTCGATGACGTCACGGATCACATTCAACTCAATCGCACTCATTGCCCGATCCGGAGCGACGATTTCATTCTCCGAAGAACCGCCGAGAACAATCTCCACCAAAGAGAAAGAGAGTTGCTCATCAAAAACCACCAGACCGCCACCGCTGAGTGGTTCAAGCTGCAGGATACCGATGGCCCCACGCCCCGACAGCCGCTGCAACAGGCCGTCAAAACGCAGCGATTCCAGAGCATCCAGTTTAACACTGACCGAGCGCTGAAAACGGCTGGAGAGAGCCATGCCGTAGTTGTGTGCGAAACTGTCGAGAATCAGATCGAAGTTAGCGAGCTTCCACCCCTCCGGACCATCGGCACGGAACAGGTTGCATGATTTCGCAACCATGGGCTTTGCTGCAGCGGACGTCTCTACCGCACTCCCCGGCTCGACCGAAGCCGGATCGATTTCGACATCGCCATGCCGCACTGCGGAGAGCAGATCGGAAATCTCTTCTTTGCTGAGTATCTTTTCCACGTAAGAAGCCCCTACTGGACCACAAAATCGGTGAAATAGATCCGCTTGACCTTCCCGTTCAGCAGAATGCTGTTGAGCCGATTGATCAACTCAGCACGCAGCTGGATTTTCCCCTGCAGATCCTGCAATTCACTGAAAGTTTTATTGCCAACCAGCAACAGGATCGCATCCTTGATTTGCGGCATCCGTTCACTCACTTCCATCGCTGTTTCCGGCGTGTTAACTTCGATGGTGATCGACGCCTTCAGATAGCGACTCTCTTCATCGTCGATAATATTGACAATGAAGGTATCGATACTGACCATCGGACCCACCTGCCTGGCCTGTTTTTCCAGCTCGGCCTGCTCCTGCTCCGGCGAGATTTTCTCGTCCTCACCGCCCAGGAACAAAAAGGCACCCACTCCGACACCGATCAGCAGGACCACAACTGCGGCGATAATGATGATCAGCTTCTTTTTTGAACCGCCACCTTCCGGTTGTTCCGCTGCGTCTTTTTTGGCCATAATTTATCCTTCCTCGACATCTGCGACGTCAAAATCACGTCATCAGATCAATAAAATCTAAAACGGTGCCTGATCTCGCGCATCGATCAAATACGGCAGCTGCTGATTTGGATCGCCCTGGCTTTCGAGGACAAATTCGACGCGTCGGTTCAGGGCCCGCTCCCGATCACTGTTGTTCGGGAAAAGCGGTTTTTGTGAGCCGTAACCGGTGGCGGCCATACGGCTCAAGGACACCAACTGATTGCTGGCCAGGAAACGTAATACCGAAACGGCCCGGCCGACCGACAGATCCCAGTTGGCTAATTCATCGCCACGATCATCGGTATGCCCTTCAACCTTCAGTTTCAGCGGCAATGGGCGGACCAACTCCGCGACCTTACGTAACACCGGGTAAGCCTCTTGATTCAGCTCTTTTTGTCCGGAGACAAACAGGATCGACTCATCGATCCGCAGCACCACCGCGCCCCGATCCTTGACCAGCTTAATCTTCTTGTTCAGCTTTAATTCCCGCAGTTTCGTCTTCAGGCGACGATAAACCTGCGAAGTAAAGTCATCATTGATCGGGGAGAATGAAACCACCCTAGGCTTTGTCACCTCGGTTTTGTCACTGCTGCCCATGACACCAAAGGCTCCGGACAACGAATCTGCAGCCTTGCGGAACTTGACCTGGTCCATATTGGCCATCGACAGCAGAAGCACAAAAAAGGTCAGCAGCAGAGTCACCATATCCGAGAAGGTGACCATCCACAGCGGGGCGCCGGCAGGCGGCTTTTTCGTTTTTTTCGCCATCAGCAGCCTCTACCTCCCGAAGTTGCTTTCACGTTGCGCCGGGGCAACAAAAGCATGCAGCCGCTGTTCCATCAGCCGCGGGTTTTCCCCTTCAAGGATCGACTTCATCCCTTCGGCCACCAGGGTCTTGTTCAACACCTCGCTGGCCGAGCGCAATTTCAACTTACCGGCAATCGGATTCGCCACAACGTTGGCAATAACCGCTCCGTAGAAGGTCGTCAACAGCGCAACCGCCATCGCCGGACCGATTGAAGAGGGGTCGCTCATGTTCTGCAGCATCTGCACCAGACCGATCAGGGTCCCGATCATCCCCATCGCCGGAGAATAGGCAGCAAAGGTGGAGAAAATTTCCGCACCCTTGTCATGGCGGTCCATGACATATTCAATCTCTTTCTCCAGCATGTCCTTGAGCGCTTCCGGTTCCTGGCCATCGACCGCCATCTGCAAGCCTTTGAGGAAAAACTCATCGTCAATCTCATTCATGACCGACTGCAACGAGAGAATTCCTTCTTTACGGGCTTTACCGGCATAGGTAATCAACTTGCTGATGGTCTCGACCGGGGAGGTGCCTTTATGAAAAAAAGCTTTGCGGGCAACCTTGAAAGCGCCAAAAATATCGCCGAAAGGAAAATGCACCAGCGCTGTACCGAAGGTCCCGCCGAAGACGATAATTATAGACGGGATATTGATAAAGATCAGCAGCGAGCTCCCCTGCATGATCGCACTGATCATCAGCCCGAAGGCTGCAACCAAGCCGATTATTGTCGCTAAATCCATGAGTCACCCTCTATCGTGTCGTGAATAGATCACGTCTTAAACTTGATGGCGTCGCAAAAAGTCCGACCTACTGCGTTACAGCGTTTTTTCAGGACCTCGACATACCATATGTATGCCTTCACCCCTGAAAAACCACTAGGCCTTGTAGGGCGAAATTTTTGCTTAGCCATCTCATGACTTTTTGCGAGTGCATCAAACTTAGCACCACCTAACGGAACAGCAAATTACGCGCCAGCCTGAAGAATACCGGCATTTATTTTTTTTACTCTTAAAATTCAATAAGTTGAAGAATTGAAGTGCAATAAACTCACCGGAAACAAATAAATGCCGCCCCCCGATGTTCGAAGGGCGGCATTTATTTGTCATCATTTTGACCGCGTGATTCCAGGAGTCCGACAGATTCCTAGCGTTTCAGGTTAATAACTTCAGCCAGCATCTCATCGGTGGTTGTGATGGTTTTCGAGTTCGCCGAAAAGCCGCGCTGCGTAGTGATCATCTTGACAAACTCCTGGGCCAGGTCAACATTCGACAGTTCCAGCGCGTTGGTAAAGATGTTTCCAACACCGGAACCGACCGTGCCGACAATCGGCACGCCGGAATTGTTACTCTGGGCAAACATATTATTGCCGACCTTGTCGAGTGAGTTCGCGTTGGTGAATTTGGCCAACGCCAGGCGCATCAGTCTACGCGGGGTTCCGTTGGAGAAGTTGCCGATAACATTGCCGAATTCATCGACATTCAGCTTGACCAAGGTGCCTGTCCCATAGCCATCCTGCTCCTGGGCAACAACGACCGAAGGACTGGCATACTGGGTCGTCTGCATATCGATGGAAACCTGCTGCGTCTGAATTGAGCCGTTGACCCAATCCAAAGCACCGACGGTTGTCGTTGCGGTCGGTTTCGGAAAAACAGGATCACTGCTGGTATCACCGGGGATCGTGTAGAGGTCATTCCCATCGATTCGAATCAAGTTCCCGCTGGGATCGAACGCCAGAGTACCGCTACCGACGATTTCCAGAACACCGGTGGTGCCGCCGGTGACTTCTTCACCATCGACCACGGTATTCCACTCCCAGTTTTGATCTGCGTTCTTGGTAAAATAGGTCGTCATCAAGTGGGTACTGCCCAAACTGTCAAAAACCTGAATTGAGGTCGCATAATTGGAAGTCACTGAAGGATCCAACGGGTCAAAGGCCGGGGCAACACCGATTGTCTGCGAATCAGAATCAAGATTGGTATTGAGATCGACATTGGCTGTCGGCCCGGCCGGGGTAAATGATTGGGTATTGATCCAAATAGGGGTCAAATCACCCACGGTATTCTCATTCTCGTCCAGCTGGAACCCCATGAGATTGAACCCTTCAGGATTGACCAGAAAACCTTCGGCATCAAAACGGAATGCTCCTGCACGGGTATAATTGTTAACTGCGTTCCCCGTTGACGGATCGCTGACGATAAAGAAACCGGCACCCTCGACTGCCAGATCGGTATTGGTTTCGGTATTTTCAAAGGTTCCCTGGCTGAAGATATTGTCGACGATCGACAGACCGACCCCCCGGCCGACCTGGGAGTTACCGCCGGATCCGGAGATCTGACTGGAAAGCAGATCTCCGAAAATCGCCCGGCTCGATTTAAACCCGACCGTATTGGCGTTAGCAATGTTGTTACCGATAACGCTCATCGCGTTAGCGTTGGCGTTGAGTCCACTGACACCACTATAAAGAGAACTGGATACTCCCATTTTGTCACTCCTGTTTGGAAGCCGCGTCAATCGGTCGGCGGCTTGCGAACCTCCTCAAAGAGGACCGGTTCGGTTAGGCAATTACTGCACTGTCAATATTGGTAAAAACGTTATTCTTCAGTTGTTCCCGATCAACCACCGTGACCACGGTATCATTTTTGACACTTACCACCAGCGCCGTGTCATCAAGCATCACCAGGGACTCGCGCCCACCCTTGGCTGCCACTTGCGAGACGGCCGTTTCCAACCGTTGCAGCTGGCCGGGGTTGAACTGAATACCCCGGCTATTCATCCGATCGACCGCATGCCTGGAAAACTTGACGCCCCCCTGGTCGATCTGTTGCCGCAGCAACTGATCGAAGCTGCCGACACCACTTGCCGGCGCCTGTTGTTTTCGAGCCGGGCATGGTGACCGAACCGGGGTGATCGGTTGCGGGATGATGGTGATCCGATCGGTCATAGTGCCATTCCAGCTTTTTCTATCTTGTCCATGGCAAAAATTCCGCCACTGGTTTCCAGCCGAGCACTGATCCCAGTCATATCAACCGCTTCGACTCGGCCTTTGATCAAGCTATCGGTCTGAATAAGTTTGTTCTCTTCATCAACCGCTTTGATGACCAGCGAATAGTCACCAGGTTCGAGCGGCATGCCGAAATCACTGTAGCCATCCCAATCGATAAAATACTCACCAGGATCGGTTTCCCGAGCTGAAATGGTCGTCAAAGTCGATCCGGTTTCACTCAAGATATACAGCTTGACATCATCCGCCGGAGTCTCGAGACGATAACCGAGTTGCATCGCTTCACCACCGAAATGGAATTGCTCGGTCTGAGCAACAACGTCCTGCCCGATCAACCCGAGCGCCGACATCCGTTCCATTTCACTGCTCATCGCGGCGAGACCTTTCAGACTCTCATTGGCATTGGCCAGCTGTTCCAACTGACTGAACTGGGCCAACTGCGAGGTGAACTCCGTGGCATCCTGCGGATTCATCGGATCCTGGTTTTCCAACTGGGCGACCAGCAGCATGAGAAAGTCATCCTTCCCCATAACATCATCCTTGGCCTCCACTTGTTCCAGCGGATTTGTATATCCGGTATTGATTCCACTGATTGCTGTCATCTGCTATCCAACCTCCTTCCGCTATTTTTTTAAACGTGGAGACTGATGCCTCCGCCACCGTTCTGCATCAGGTGGGCCAGGGGGATAATCTGTTCCTCTTCCTGTTGACTCTGGTTCCAGCGCGGCTGTTGCCTGCCTGAATGCTGCTGCTGGGCCAGCTGGTCGAATTGATTCTGCTGGTCATGATTCTGGTCGACGTTGACCTGGAACTGATCGATCTTCAGTCCCTGTTCAGCCAGGGCATTGCGCAATTGGGGAAGATTCCGTTCAAGAACTTCCTGAACCTGCAGACTCTGCGCCTGAAGATTGACACGGACACGGTCGCCTTCAACCATCAGCTCAAGTTTCAGTGAACCGAGTTCGGCCGGTTGCAGTCGCAGAACCATCCGTCCTGATTGACCGTTGAAACTCCCGGACATCCGGGCGACCACCTGGTCAAAAATCTGACTTTCAGCCACCTGTTGCCCGCTCGGCAATTGCACCATCGGGGTTTCCGGCATCAGTTTTGCGCTGGTCAATCCCTGATTCTGCACTGGTCCTTGTTGCTGAATACTTCCCTGAACCTGCTGAACCAGGTTTTCCATTGTCTGCTTGGGGTTGGTTCCGAGAATTTCCGCGAATTCAGCACCCTTGGCCTGTTCAGGATTTGTCTCCACTGACTGCTGGATAGCTTCAGCTGCCTGATTCGCCTGTCCGGAAGCCATTCCGGCATTCCTTCCCTGAACCTGCTCGCGCAAGGATTGCGCTGGTTGCCGTGGGAGATTTTCCAGGCGCGGTTTAAGCAATCCGGCAAAACGAGGATCGATTTTCTCGACAACCTCCTCTTCTGCCAGCAAAAGTTCTTGCTCCACGGCCTGTTCTTCACCGACAACCTCTTCCTGCAGAATTGTCGTTTTCTGCGCGGCAACCGAGTCGATCGCTTTTTGCAGAACCTGCTGAGCTTTGGCAAGATTTTCCAGCAAAGGCTGGGCCGCTGCGACCAATTCAGCATTTATCAACAAACCTGTTTCTTCAGCCTGTTGCGCCTGCGGCTGGGCAACCAGTTCAGTCAGTTGATCCTCAAGCTGGACAACAAGTTCGGCCAGTTGCTCTTCACCACCCTCTTCGGTGATCATTTGCAACTGTTCCACCAATGCTGACAGATCAATCCCTGCCAGAACTTGCTCACCCTGTAAATCAGTAGTATCGAGTTGCTGCACCAAGTCGGTCAACAGGTCTTCCATTGAGCCGAGCTCTTCAGCTGTTTCGATTTGGTTAATTTCCAGACCCTTCGCCTGCGGCACGGTAACATCGGCGATCGCTTTGAGCAGACTGACAACCGTATGCTGAACCTTCGGTTCTACGTTCGCATCCACAGTTTCCTGAACCTGAGTTTTTGCTTCAGCCACCGGCTTGTCAGCACCCTGCTTCTCTACAGGTCGCACCTCTGACTTGGCCGCATTGGCGACTGCTTTCTTTTCAGCGGGTTGTTGCTTCACTGCCGTATCCTGCTGTTTCTCAGGCTTATGTTGATCCCCCAGCACCTTGCCGAATTTCTTCCCTTTCGGCTCTGCCGATTTGGCCGGGGCAATACTTTCGGGTGCCTTGGCACCCATGTCGATCATGGACAATGCTTGCATCTGTTTCACCTCCTTTCCTGTGGATTTTGTTGCTGGGGCTAATTGCCCGATTTCTCTTTCACCGGTATTTCGGCAAAAGCTTTGGTTAGCGATATGGCGAATTCCGGATCAAGATTATTGAGGATTTCTCCAGCCACTTTCTTTTTAACGCCGAGCAGTAACTCTATGGCCAGCTGTTTATCCAGATCCCTGATCAGGCGGGCCGCTTTCGTCGGTTCCATTTTTTCGTAGATACCGCTCAATTCACCAACCCGGCGACCTTCCTCTTCCTGCTTGAGATTCAGCAGTTTGACCAATTCTTTACGTAATCCCTGCATCGCCGCGAGTTTCTTATCGACCTCATCCTGCAGGGTCTTTAGCTGCATTTCCCGGCTGTCAAGTTCCGCCTCCCGTTCCGCCAGTTTGTCGTATCCCTGCTC
This sequence comes from Desulfuromonadaceae bacterium, assembly GCA_013138655.1. Taxonomy (GTDB): domain Bacteria; phylum Desulfobacterota; class Desulfuromonadia; order Desulfuromonadales; family Geopsychrobacteraceae; genus Malonomonas. The sequence continues at coordinate 10,349 of WTCI01000023.1, forward strand.
GATCGAGACCAGGATCCGTCGCTCCTCAACCGATGTGATCTCCTGCCCGTCAGCCATTTCCCAGGCAAACAGGGTCAGCGGGACAAACAGCATGCTCAAAATGATCAGGACGACGCGATATTTCATCACCTATCCCCTTTGTTGCGGAGGCCGATTTCATCAAGCATCGCCCGCTCTTTGCGGCTTAACTCCTGGCGATATTCAGCGTCCTGTTTCTCTTTCAGTTTCTCCATCACCTGTCGATCCCGAGCACAACTCAGTAATTCCTCCCGTTCAGAGACAATCTGCCGCTCCAAGCGCTGCAACTGCTGCTGCAAATCTGCACTCATACGGCAACAGTGCTGAATCTGCGACTCAAACAGATCTATTTCGGCGATTGTCAAACCTTCCTGCTGACGCCGTTTCAGTTCGGCATCATGCTGCCGCAAAGCGTTTCGCTGCTGTCCCAACGCTTTTTCAAGCGTGCTTCTGTGCTGCAAACTGGTCATCAGGAGCTGCTGTGCCCGATCCTCAAGCGACTGGCGATAATTCAGCACCGATTGCAATTTGAACTTTTTTGTCATCTGCATCACCTCGCTTGTTGGCGACGATCCAGAATCAGGGTTGTCAGCTCTGCAAGCGTCTGTTCCAGATCAACAGCTTCGTCCATTCCCTGGCACAAAAACTCGCGGATCGCTTCAATGCGAGAGATCGCGTAATCGATCTTGCTGTTACTCCCTTCAACATAGGCCCCGATGTTGATCAGATCTTCAGCTTCCTTGTGCATTGCCATGACCTCGCGGATCTGGCCATTCAACTGAAGATGTTCCGGAGCGACAATGTCACGCATGACCCGACTGGCCGAATTGAGAATATCGATCGACGGATAATGGTTGCGGGCCGCCAGATCGCGGGACAAAACAATATGCCCGTCGAGAATCGAGCGGACAGCATCAGCCACCGGCTCATTCATGTCATCCCCTTCGACCAGGACCGTGTAAAGCCCGGTGATACTTCCCTTGCCGGTGAAATTTCCGGCTCGCTCAAGAAGTTTCGGCAGGGTGGCAAAAACCGACGGGGTATAGCCTTTGGTGGTTGGCGGTTCACCGATGGCCAGGCCGACCTCGCGCATGGCCATAGCAAAGCGGGTCACCGAATCCATCAGCAGCAAGACATTTTTTCCCTGGGCACAAAAATACTCAGCGATGGTGGTAGCGACAAAAGCTCCACGCATGCGCAACAGCGGCGAAACATCGGAGGTCGCCGTCACCACCACCGACCGAGCCAGGCCTTCGGGGCCCAAGTCCCGCTCGATAAACTCACGCACCTCGCGACCCCGCTCACCAATCAAGGCAATGACATTGACATCGGCACGGGTATGCTTGGCCAGCATGCCGAGCAGAACACTTTTGCCGACCCCGGATCCGGCCATGATACCCATCCGTTGTCCGGTCCCGCAGGTCAGCAGCCCATTGAT
>WTCI01000244.1 GCA_013138655.1 Desulfuromonadaceae bacterium
GTCCAGCTCTGCGGCAATCGCATCGAGTTTCTCCCGGGGGACACCCGATGCCCCCTCCAGAACCTCTGGCCAGACGGTGAATCCAGGGTATGGGCGAGAGGTTCCTGCGGGATCGGTCGGATCAAAAAGAACCACCCGGCGCAGAAACGGAAATTCTTTGCATTTCAATTTTTTTTCGCCCTCTTTTAGCTCCGGCACCAGTTCTGTGAGCATGGCAACATAATCGCTGGAGCGAAAGGAGGGAACAGCAAAAAGGGCATGCAGCTCTGAACGATTCAGGGCATGGGCCAGTTCCATGGTGCGGTAGGCGGGATTGATGCACACAAGCACGGCGCCTATTCGCGCCGCCGCCATCTGCACCAGCAGCCATTCAATATTGTTGGTCGACCAGATGCCGATGCGATCCCCTTTGCCGAAGCCCATACCCAGCAGTCCGCAGGCGAGCTCATCGATATTTTCGGCCAGTTCGGCATAGGTCAGGCGCCGCCCCTGGTGAAGGGACACCACAGCCTCATGATCGGGAAAACGCTCCACAATACCTGCGAAATGCTCCGGGATCGTCAGGCCAGAAAGGGGAACAGCCCCTCCGCGGTGAAAATAGCTTTTAGTCATTGTAGTCATCATCAGGGAACGCAACTCCTGTTTTAAGATTTTCTTTCAGCCGTCAAATTCTTCCCAATAGGCATCAACCCGACCCTGAATCTCTTTAACAATCTCCCCCTGACAATGCGGGTCAAACAAGTGGGCGAAGCGCCCCTGCTTCTTCAGATAATCCTCGACCGGCAAGCGCTTGCGCGGCACCCTGGTATGCGCGATCTTCCCATCAATGTATTCCTTCAATGGCCAGACCCCGGTCTTGACCGCAAGTTTGCCGATCTCCACGGTTTCCATGGGATCGTAATCCCAGCCGGTAGGACATGGGGCAAGGACAATAATAAGCCGCGGACCTTTCAGTTCTCTGGCCTTTTCGATCTTGCGTGCCAGATCAAGCGGTTCGCTTCCTACCACTGTAGCCACGTAGGAGGGACGATGGGCCGCCCAAATGGCAAACAGGTCTTTCTTGTGCCCGCCAAAGCCGCGCGGGCCTTTGCTGGTTGCGGTTCTGGCGCCATGGGGCGTCGCCCCGGAGTACTGATGTCCGGTATTGCCGTACCCCTCGTTATCGTAGCAGATATAGATAAAATCGAGGCCACGCTCGATGGCGGCCGAGGTCGCCGAAAGCCCCATACCGTAAGCGGAACCGTCCCCCGTAAGAACAACGGTCTGCAGATCATCTTCAGGACCGATTCTTTCCTTTTCAAGAAGGATATCCAGGGCATCCCGCACACCCTGGGCTCCAGCAGGCGCAGAGGCCATGGCAGTATAGAGCCAGGAGCCCCGAAAAGGGGTGAAGGGATAGACCGACAACAGTGTCATGCAGCCTGCCGCGTTTATGAATACGGTTTTCTCTCCCAGAATGTCATAAATGCCATGGAGCGCCTCCAATCCGCCGCAGCCGGCACACATCGCAGTGCCTGCACCCAGCAGGTGTGAGGTTGGAAGATCCTTAAGGCTTTGGAATTTCGTTTCGCTCATGTAATCCCCGCAATCTTCTGCAGCGTTCTGACTTCCCGCAATTCCCCCTCAGTATAAAGGAGTCGGGGCGGAGGCGTTCGGCCTTCGTCAACGGCCTTGCGGGTCACTGCGGCCATCTCGAAAAACTCCTCCGGTCCTATGTCGCGTCCCCCCAGGCCGCCGATAAAGCTGGCCAGGATGTTTGGAGCATTTGGCTGGCCGTAAAGCGCTGCCGCCAGCTCCCCATGGAGTATGCCGCCACCTCCTGCAGACAGGTTCTGATCGATAACCGCTGCCCCCTTCTTCCCCGCCAGTACCCGCATAAAAGCCGCTGAGGGGAAAGGCCTCAGCAACCGCGGCCGCACCAGCCCGATCGCCTGCCCGGCTTCGCGCAGGCGATCGACGGCATCCTTGGCCTTGGTGGCAAAAGAGCCCATCATTACGAAAACCAGTTCGGCATCGTCGGCGCGGTAGGCCTCCACAGCCTCATAGGTTCTGCCAAAAATCCGCCCGAACTCTGAGCCGATATCATCGAAAATGGAAACGGCATTCAGCGCGGCCAAATGACTCTGGTAGCGAAAGTAGGAGTAAGGTCCTCCGCCGAGCACAGCCACGGCCTGGCTGACAGGCTCGCTCGCCTTGAAGCGGATATTTTCGGGGTCAAAGGGAGGCAAAAAGCGGGAAACTGCCGCGAGCTCGGGAATATCCACCGGTTCTCTGGTGAAGGATAGATAGAAGCCATCCAGATTGACGATGACCGGCAGCCGTACCCGCCCATCTTCCGCCAGGCGATAGGCAAGAAGGATGCTGTCGAGCACCTCCTGGCAGGTTGCGCAGTGAATCTGCAAAAAACCGCTGTCGCGCGCCGCAAGAATATCGTTGTGGTCAGGCTCCAGAGTAATCGGGGAAGACAGGCCGCGAGAGACGTTTACCAGAACGAAGGGGGCACGCCAGCCGGCCACGGTATAGAGCATCTCCATGCCGTAAAGCAGGCCCTGGCTGGAGGTCGCGGTGAAAACCCGCACGCCCGTTGCCGCAGCTGCACCGGCGGCGGTAATCATGGAATGCTCGGACTCGAGGGTCACCATGCGGCAGTCAATCTCATCTTTATCAATCCACTTTGCGACAGTCTCAATGATCTCTGTCTGGGGGGTAATGGGAAAGGCGGGAAGATAATCCACCTCGGCCAGACGCATCCCCCAGGCTGCAGCGCCGTTTCCTGTAAGGAGCGTGCGACTCATTTTTCACCTCCCGCACTGTTTCCCTTTTCCCTGCCATGTTCTTCCGGAACGGTCCCAACAGCATGGGTCGGGCACTGCGCCACGCAGATGAGGCATCCCTTGCAATGCTCGTAGTCGATCACCGGGTATCCCTCCGCATTCAGGCTGATGGCGCCCTCGGGACAAAGCTGGCTGCAAAGCCCGCACCGCTGGCAGCGGTCGTAATCAATAACGGGCCGCATAGTGCGCCACAAGCCGGTTTTCACCTTTTCGCTGGTAAGAGCCGCGTGAATCGATGGGGCCGAAATCCGTGCTTCCTCAAAGGGCAAGTCGATCCAGTCGGGTTTTGTAAAGGGAGATTCACCCTCGCCGGCACCTGGGTTAATCAGGTCGCCATAAGGCATCATCAGTTCGTATGCATTGAGGGCTCTGGATAGATTTTCCTTGACCACATCCTCTTCATGATCGGAAAGTTCCTGATGAATGGCCTTTTTCAGGCAGTCTTTGGAAACAACGCCGGACAGGCACGCTGCCGCTCCCGCACAGGAGGCGCTGATAAAGCGGTGTTCGCGTTGGCCTTCCTCCGAAACCGGCAAAGTCACAACTTTTTCGGGAAGTGGATAACGGCTCTTCCAGAAACCGGGTTTTTCGTTGCTGCAAATCAGAACAACGGCAGATTCGGCAACACCCTGCAGCACCCCGGCGGACGGGATGGCGACCAGGGTATCGTCCGCCACAACGACCAGATCAGGCCGGCGTATAATGCCGCGCTCGAAGATTGCGTTGCGTGATGCCCGCACATAGGCAAAGATGGGGGCACCGCGTCGCTCGGCCCCGTAACGGGGGGCATCCTGAACCTCGAAGCCTTCCAGGAAAAAGGCCGTTCCCAAGATGCGGCTCGCGGTCTTCATCCCCTGGCCGCCCCGGCCGTGAAAACGGATACGGTACATGCAGCTTTCTCACTTTTGGGGAAAGGTAACTGTTCAGCAAAATGTGCTGGTGATGCCCATGGAAAGGGTGTCTGTCGCCCGGATGGCGACAGTCAAGCCCCAGGGATGGCCATGTATTCATCCAATCGGCGGCCCTTGGAATGGGCGGCACCAG
>WTCI01000052.1 GCA_013138655.1 Desulfuromonadaceae bacterium
CAGACCACTGCGGGACAAAAGCAAAATCGTATCTCGCACAAAGCCACAAAGCCCACTAAGAAGAACCAGGGCAAAAGCGAATTTATAGATTGAAGATCAAAACCTGAATAATGGGTTTCCTTTGTGATCTTAGTGCCTTAAGTGAGCGTAGCGAACGAGTGTGAGGATGATTGTGCACTTTTCGGAGTTCCGGTTTTACATCCCGCCCCTGTCCCTGTGGCTCTGTGGCCGATATTTGTTTTCGTAATAGCTTCACTGGAGCGAAGTCGATATCCAGAATGAAAAAAATAAGGCCCCGCCGGAAAACCGGCGGGGCCATTTTATTGCAACATAAGTTGTGAAACCTGGATTACTTCTCCCAGAAACGCATGGTGCCGTTTTTGGCGAGGTTGAGGTGCAGGTTGTAACACTCGTCCAGCAATTGTGGCTCATGATGCCCGCCGGTTGCTTTGAGCCCACGATCAAGATAATCGGTGAGGTAGTCTCTGTAGGTCGGATGAGCACACTTGGCGATGATTTCACGGGCACGATCAATTGGAGACATGCCACGCAGGTCAGCCAGACCCTGCTCGGTGACCAGAACATCGATGTCATGCTCAGTATTGTCAACGTGCGGAACCTTCGGAACAACACCGGAGATGCCGAACTCATCAGTTTTGCTGGCACGATAAGATGGGCAGTGCATCATGGAGATGTAAGCATTCCGCTCGAAATCACCGGAACCACCGATACCGTTCAGCATGCGGGTACCACCAGCGTGGGTGGAGTTAGCATGGGCAAAGATATCAAATTCAAGTGGAGTATTCATGCCGATAGCGCCAAGGCGACGGATAACTTCCGGGTTGTTGGAAATCTGCTGTGGACGCATCAGTACCATGTTCTTGTACTTGGCAAAGTCTTTCCACCACAGTTCAAAACCTTCGTTGGACAGTGACAAAGAGGTACAGTTGATGTACTTACATTTGCCGGAGTCCATGAAGTCCAGGAAGGTATCCTGCAGAACTTCAGTAAAGACGATGAGGTCTTCAAAGGGGGAGGTTGTCAGGCCACCAACAACCGCGTTAGCGATGGAACCGACACCGGACTGCAACGGCAGCAGGTTTTTCGGCAGACGGCCTGCTTTAACTTCGACCTGGAAAAAGTCGACGATATTGTCAGCAATGGCCTGGGCTTGCGGGTCAGTGCCACGCAGGGCGCGACCGTTGTCGCACAGCTTGGACTCAACGATGGCGACGATCTTGCTGGTGTCGGTCGGAACCCATGGAGTACCGATACGTTGCTTGGCGTCGGTGATAGGGATAATTTGACGATACGGAGGTACGTCGGTCATGAAGATGTCATGCATCCCTTCGAAGGAAGGCAGGCCGGTATTGATCTCAACAATAATTTTGTCGGCAATATCGATGACTTCGTTTGCGGCACCGACAGCACCGGAGAGAATGATGTCCCCATTTTCAGTGATGGCCGAAGCTTCGATAACGGCAACGTCAAGTCCGCCGCCACTGTCCTTGGTGTAGAAACCAAACTTCAGATCCTGGGCAAACATGGACAGGTGCTTGTCACCCATGCGGATTTTGCCACTGTTAATGGACTTGCCGAGTTGTTTGCCGGTCTGATACGGCCAGCGGCGATCGATCATGTCGAGAGCCGCCATGCGGTCTTCTACTTCAGCACCGATGGAAGCACCGATGAACAGGTTGAGCTTCAATTTGCCTTGCAGGTTGTTTTTTTCAACATGATCACACAGAGCGATAGGTACAACTTTCGGGTAGCCGACCGGGGTAAAACCGGACATGCCGACGTTCATGCCATCTTTGAAGTACTCGACGCACTGTTCAGGGGTTTTGACCAGCTTGAGCAGTTCTTTACAACGAACGCGATCTTGAAGTGTTCCGTAATCGGACATTTCTCTTTCCTCCTGTGAATGATCCAGCGGTACTTTTGCACCGCTTTGAAAGTGCTGTTAAAACAGCGCCCAATAAATGGCTTTTTGAAATCCCGAAAAGCCTGATTTTGCTTGTATAATTGCAAAAACAGGCAGTACTTTTTCAAGGTTGAAATGGCCATGAAAAAGCCACCGGAATAGCCATGGAATTTGCATTAGAAGAACAGCGTTTCTTATATAATGCTGTATACAATCAAGTCAAGCGAAAAGATAATAATAAAGATGTGATTTATCCTTTCTGTTTCTGGTGATTTGTATGTTTCCAGCAACTTGTTGAAGGCAGCTCAGTTCTCAATGAAAAAGGCTGGGATTAGCAAAGAACTCCGGCCTTGAAATTCGCTTGGGGTGGTTTGCAAAGATCAGGATTCTTCCGCAAGAATCTTCTTGGCTTCAACCAGATAATCACTGCCGGGAAACTCTTCGAACAACCGGTTGAATTTTGCCTCGGCCTGGTTTTTGTCTCCGGCTTTCAGGTAGGCCTGGCCAAGATAAAAATAGAGTTCGTCGAGGTAATAGTAGTTGGGGGCGTTGGCCAAAGCTTTTTCCAGGCGGTTAATAGCCGCTTGGAAATTTTCTGCTTTCAGATAAAAGCGTCCGATAGAAACTTCATGCTCGGTGAGACGGTTATGGCAGCGTTGAACAAGATAGCTTGCTTCTTGTGACTGAGGGTCGTCGGGAAAGCGTTTGATCAGTTCATTGAATGTTTTAAGGGCGTTTTCGGTGCTGCTCTGGTCACGGTCGGCAGAGAGGATCTGCTGGTAATGGCTGAGTCCCAAACGGTAGAGGATTGTCGCCAGGCGAAAATCGTTCGGGTGGCGCTTGAGGAAGTCCTCATAAGCGACAGCAGCTTCCGCGTAACGCTCAGAGATATAGTAAGTCTCGGCAATTTTCAATTCGGCGAGCATGTTCAGCGCCGGTGAATAATAACTGTCACGAACCTTTTCCCAAGAGGCGATAGCATCCTCATAGAGGTTTTTTTCGTAATACTTCTCCCCTTCCTGAAAATATCGCTCTGCCGAACTTTTCGGTTCGACTTTTTGCCCACCGCAGGCCGCCAGCAGGAAGCAAAGAGCAGTGATCAGCAAATATCTATGTGTCATTAGTTGTATAATCCTTTAGTCTCGAAAGTTGCCAAGAAGCTACGGAATCTGCCTGCTTTTGTCAATCGTCTTGGTGCTTAAAGGAAGATTTTTCGATGTCGAGTGTTGCTCAAGGGATGCCTGACAACTTAAAGGTCTTGCGAATTGACAGTTCGGCTCGGCTCCACGATAATGACGCGGGACTCATCTTTTTGTTTTAAAATTCATATTGTTGGATTCTTGCAATGCAATTGCTTTATATCGGTATCTTTGGCGGACTGGGTTGTGTGGCCCGATTTCTCGCTTCCGATTGGACTTACCAGCTGGTTGGGCGCGGTTTGCCGTATGGAACCCTGCTGGTGAATGTCGTCGGGTCATTTCTCCTCGGTCTGTTGATGACCTTCGGGATGCGCAGCACACTGCTTTCGCCTGAGCTTCGGCTCGGGTTGACGGTCGGCTTTATGGGGGGATTTACAACTTTTTCAACATTTTCCTATGAAACACTACGCTTGTTAGAGGAGGGGAGTTTCGGGCATGCTGGGGCCAATATCCTGTTGAATGTCCTTCTTTGTCTCTGCTCTGCCATGCTGGGTGTGCTGGTCGCACGCCAGTTTTAACAGGAGGACGGGGTTTTATGCGACGCTTAGAGGGTGAACAGGTTTTGATGCGAATTTTTGTCGGCGAAACGGATCGCTGGCAGGGACAACCTTTGTACATGGCACTGCTTGAACTCTTCCACGAGGAAGGTTTTGCCGGGGCGACCGTTTTACGAGGCGTTGCCGGATTCGGTGCAACCTCGGTATTACATACGGATCGCCTGTTGTGCCTGTCGCAGAATTTGCCCCTGGTTATTGAAGTTGTTGACACCGAGGATAAGGTTGAAGAAATTCTTCCCCGCCTGGACAAAATGCTGCAGGGAGGGATGATTACTCTCGAAAAAGCGCGGGTTATCCGTTACACGAAAGAATAGGGGCATCAGAGATGTTAAAACGATTGTTGCAGGTTTTCGTTTCGCCGGTTGAGCAGCAAGCTCCCGACCGGGCTGAACGTATTCCCTTGGCTGCGGCGGTTTTGTTGCTGGAGGTTGCCCACGCGGATGGCGATTTTCACGCGGCGGAGCAGGTTGCGATCGGTCATGTCCTCAAAAATCATTTTTCGGTCGCAGATGATTTCCTGTCTGAACTGCTGGAATTGGCGGAAGAGGTCCGCAGCAACAGTGTCGACCTGCACCAGTTTACCCGGGAGATCAACAAGGCTTTTAATCAACAGGAAAAGGAGCAGATCATCGAGGCCATCTGGGAACTGGTGTATGCGGATAGCCATCTGGACCATTACGAAGATGCTTTGATGAAGCAACTCGGCACCCTGATCGGCCTGTCCCATCGGCAATTGATCGAAGCCAAGCTGCGGGTTACCAGACCTTGAGCCGCGCACTGACTCGTGTTGTCAGCTGGGGGCATGAGCTGCTTGCTGAAAAGATTAAAAAAGGTCAATTAGCTGTCGACCTGACCGCTGGAAATGGTTGTGATACGCTGATGCTCCATCGGCTGGTCGGTGAAACTGGTCAGGTTGTCGCTTTTGATATCCAGTCCGCAGCTCTGGAGAATACCCGCCGGCGCTTGGTGGAAAATGGTGCTGTTGTCCGGATGCGGCAGGCGGGGGCAGGTAAACTCCCTGCTGCGGCCGGTGTTGATTTGATTCAGGCCGGGCATGAATCCCTGGCGGATTATCTGTCGCTGGCTCCGCAAGGAATTGTCGCCAATCTGGGCTATTTTCCGGGAGGGAATCCGCAGATTATCACCCGCCCCGATTCTACCCTCAAAGCTCTGCGGCAAGCTTGTCTTTTACTGGCACCCGGGGGGCGACTGGCGGTTGTTGTTTACATCGGGCACCCTGGTGGTGCTGAAGAAGGCCGGTTGGTTGATGAGTTTTTTGCTGGTCTTCCGGCCGCGGACTTCCAGGTTTTACAATTGAAAGTCAATAATCGACCCGAAGCGCCCTTCTTGTTTGTTGCGGAAAAACGAGTTTGACAATTTTGCTTAACCATCTCATGATTTTTTGCGAGTGCATCTTTTAGATGGCACGATGAAGTTATTATATGGGAAGTATGCCATAAAAGAGGGAACTGATTAATCATGTTGCGTTTTTTCACCTCACTTATTCTTTTGCTCGCATTTACCTTTGTTGCCGGTCCCTTGCAAGCCGTAGAGCTTGCCGCGACCGATGTGCCGACAGTTATTATCCCTGCCGGTCAGCAGAATGATCAGTTTGATGAAGATTTTGCCGATGATTTTGACGAGGATTTTGCTGACGAAGGAAGCTTTGATGAAATTCTGATTGCTGACCCGCTGGAAGGTTTTAACCGGGGAATATTCTGGGTCAACGACAAGCTTTACTTTTACCTGGTCAAACCGGTTGCCAAGGGGTACAGATTTATCGTGCCCCGTCCTGCTCGGGTTTCCGTCGGTAATTTCTTTTCCAACTTGCTAACACCGATTCGCGCAGCAAACGCCTTGTTACAGTTGAAATTTACCGATTTCGGCACCGAGATATATCGTTTCATCGTTAACAGCACGATTGGTATCGCGGGGCTTTTCGATCCAGCGACTTCGCTTGCCGGTGTTGAAAAAGTCGAAGAGGATTTTGGCCAGACACTCGGCTACTATGGTGCGGGGCACGGTTTTTATCTGGTTCTGCCTGTTCTCGGTCCTTCAAGTCTCCGTGACACCACAGGCGGGTTGGTTGATACCGTTTTAGATCCGCTCTGGTATGCTGACCTGGCGACCATGGAGTATCTTGGTGTTAACATGTTCAAGGTGACGAACAGCTTGTCGCTTGATAAGGATACTTATGAAAGTATCGTGCGGGATTCTCTTGATCCATACCTGTTTGTCCGGGCAGCGTATGCACAACGTCGGGCAGCCCAGGTTGGTAAAGTCGACTATAGTATATTGACGATTGACGGTAGTTTTTTTAACGAAAATAACTTGAATCCATTCAAATGGTTGGGGATGTAACGATGAAACGGTTCGTTCTTACGTGGGTGTTTGTTCTTGGTTTTGTGGTTTCAGCTTGGGCCATGCCGCAACCGCAGGAACAGATTGAAGGTATGATCAATTCCGTTTTGTCTGTGTTACAGCAGGATGAATTGACTGCCGAGGAAAAAAAGTCTCAGGTCAGTGGTCGGGTGCAGGGATTTCTCAACATAGCTTCAATGTCGGAACGAACTCTCGGCCTCTACTGGCAGGGGGCGACAGAAGAACAGCGGCAGCATTTTTCCGACTTGTTTGTCAAGCTGCTGGAAGGGACCTACCTGAACCGAATCGATGATTATTCGGGTGGAACAGTTCAGTATCTCAAACAGCGTGTCAAGGGAAACAAAGCGATTATCGATACGAAGTTTGTCTCAGAAGATCTGGAAATCCCGGTGCAGTACAAGATGATTTATGAAAATGATAGCTGGCAGGTTTTTGATATGGTGATCGAAGGGGTCAGTATGATCCGGAATTATCGTTCCAGCTATGGTGAAATTATTCGTAAAGACGGTCTTGATGGCCTCCTTGCCCTGATGGAGCAGAAGGTGTTCGCCATGCAAGGCGAATCCCCGACTCAATAATGTTTATCAGAGATAGTAGAGGTCAAATGAAAAGGGCATTTTCCGGTTGGGAAATGCCCTTTTTTCTTTAACTGGTCGGAGCGAGAGGATTCGAACCTCCGACACCCTGGTCCCAAACCAGGTGCGCTACCAGGGAAGACGTCGCTCGGGGGCGTCGAAATGAAGCATCTTGGTGTTTTGAATATTGGGAGTCGCAGCTTTTTCAGGCTCGGTGTCAGATCATGTCTGAACGACTGCAAATCAGCTAATATCCCTGAACCTGTCCAAATACCATGCTGATAATTTCTCTGGCCGTTTCTTCCACCGATTTGTTCGTGGTATCCACAATACGCCACTTTCTGTTTTTCTTTGTCAGATCATGAACCATTTCCATTTCATCAAAAATACGCCTCAGGTCGGTATAATTGCTTTGGGTTTTGTAGTGCTTCACTCTGGCATTTCTGATCTTTTGCAACACTTCCGAATCCATGACCAGACAAACGACTCGATTCTGATTCACTTGGTAAACTTCCTTGGGTATGGGGACTTCCGGCATCAGCGGAATATTCACCACTTTGTATCCCTGCTGCGCCAGGAAGTAAGAGGTCGGTGTTTTAGAGGTTCTGGATAACCCCAGAATAATAATGTCCGCCTCAAAAACCTTATTGACGTTCTGGCCATCATCATATTTCATGGAAAATTCAATAGCATCGATCCGCTTAAAATACTTGCTGTCGACTCTTCTGAGCAAGTTGGCATCTTCTTTCGGCTCAATCCCCAAATATGTTGAAAGTTCTTCTATCGGCGGACCCAATATATCGACGTGTCTCAAACCCTCATCTAGACAAATCTCATGCACTAGTTTACGGGTCTCTTTCTTTGCAATGGTAAAGGCGACAAATGCACCTTTCTCCTTTGCTTCCATCAAGATATTTTTTATTTTTTCCGGATTTCCCATCTTTGAAAACACGCGTAGCGCTGACGATGGCAGGTCAAATTGGATCATGCTTGCTTTCAATACATTCATTGCGCTCTGACCAATACCGTCTGAGATGATATACACAAGTTTTTCGTCTTGATTGCCCTGCTTCTTCATCAAATTCACCGATCCGTTTGTTTTGCGGTTGCATTCACTGAAAATTACTTACACTGACAATATTTACACCTAAAAACACTTCTTTCGCAAGCTGTCAGCAAGGCAGCGTTTCCATTTCCGTGGTCATCGCTTCTCTCATCCTTGGGGCATGCCCAGATTCCTAAAACTTCTGGCAAAAAGCTCCTTGGTCTTGCCCAAATTCTGTCTCACATGCTCTGACGGCATCGTGAGCGGGTAGGGCTTCTATACTGCGCTTGGTGAACGGAAATCTACGTGGCTGTTTCATGACGGACTACCCCTTTCGAGGACACAATACGGAACGCAATTTAGGGGATTTTGCGGACTGATACTGAAGTGTCAGCAAAGACATGACTTGTTCAGGGGCCGAACAACGGACCAGACCTTCCCCGGAAGCACAAAAAAAGGGTCAGCGATAAAATCGCCAACCCTTTAAAATTTTGGTCGGAGCGAGAGGATTCGAACCTCCGACACCCTGGTCCCAAACCAGGTGCGCTACCAGGCTGCGCTACGCTCCGACGGGCGACATAGGTAACACGCAGCGAACAAAAATTCAATCTTTTTTTCTTGCTGAATTTGTCCTTCCGATGCAGAATTTTTCCACCAGTCTGCTAATCTCTAACCTTTGTCATCCGCAACAGTTATCAGGTGCCTTTCTTCGCCAATAAATGGGTCTGGGAGGCGGCTGTGCTGTCAGTCACTTTGCAGGCCATACTGATGTACACTCCGCTGGCCCCGATTTTCAAGATCATTCCCTTGGGGTTTGTCGACCCCGGCATCCTTTTCGGTGCCGGAGTGCTGTTTGCCGCGGTCTGTTTGTTTTACCCGGCGATGATGAAAGGGCGGGCCTGTCTGTGCCGATCCTAATGGTGAATACGGTAAGGCACAAAGTTGCGGTTCTGCGGCGAATAGTTTATCTTCTCGCACGGCAGCGATATAATTGAGGCCCCTGCGGGAAAAATCATCCCCCACGTTGCCGGCGAATCGCTTTATCCTCTTTCCATGGAATTAAGGCTGGATATCCCCGCTTTTTACGTAGGATTTACTATGAGCAGTCAGAATTTTACCCCCGGACAGTTACTGTCCGGTTTTATCGTCGAACGGATCGATCCTCTGCCGAGTATCAACGCCACCATGATCCGCCTGCAACATCA
>WTCI01000248.1 GCA_013138655.1 Desulfuromonadaceae bacterium
ATCACTGCATGGTGGCTGTGGGGGAGGAAAATTTGGAGCCGCCATTTTCAAAGCACCCACCGTAGGAAGTCCCTGAGTTTATCTGAAAAAATATTATGGATTTATCTGCTGGCATTGTTTGGTTACAATATTGTCCCCCTTGATGTGACCTTAAATCCCTTTGCAATCTATCAAAAGTATAAGGCTGGCCGGATCATCCTGATCCCCTTTGGCTTCAGTTACAGCAATCTTGCAGAATTTGTTTACGCAGTGACAACCGATGCAATAATCTGGATACCAGCTGGTTTTCTCTGGGTTTTCACAAAGGGTAAAAAACCTTTACAAGCATGGCTTTGGTCATTGGCTGCTATAACCGTTATTGAGGTAACCCAACTTTTCATCTCTTCACGTATTTTTGATATTACTGATATTCTAACAGGTTCCGCAGGGGCAGCTATTGGTGTCATAGTATGTCTTAAGCAGCCTTTTTGGAAAGGCAGACCACCCGAACCAAAAACTAGAGTTTGCAACCAAAATAAGTTGACCTGGGTCGGTCTTGGACTTTTTTTCGTCTGGTGCTTTTTCCTTGCAGCAGTATTCTGGTACCCATACGAAGTACTCATTGAACGAAAGTTTGTTGAAAGCCAGTTAAACCGTTTTTTTCAGGTACCTTTTCATGTTTACTACTATAGCGGTGGACTGACGGCAATTACAGCGGTTTTCAGAAAAGCCTTGTTTTTTATCCCCCTGGGTATATTCCTGGCGATGGCAGCCCGACCATTAAGAAAATTCAGGATCAACTCTCTGCTGTCGTTGATCGCTCTGCTCTGTTTTGCCGGGGCAGGTCTTGTTATTGAGCTGGGGCAAGCGCTCATGCCCAATAAAATCCCGGACAGCACGGATTTGTTATTTGAAATCCTTGGCGGTGTATTAGGTTTTTGGTTGACTAACACAATTTTTAGCCGAATGGCCCCCTTGCAAACAAATAATACCGGGGAAACAGAATTCCATTCTACCAAATAACCCTGGGACAGAATGGAATTCTGCCCCCCCAAAAAAAGTCAAAACGAGTCATGAATATGCCAACTTCCACATTGCGCCCAGTCCGTCTTGCCGCCGTGGGTGATCTGCTGCTCACCACCAAACTTGGAGCAACCTCGCCCGGACGTGGTCTGGAGGCATTATCCGATGAGATTCAGGAACTGTTTGCATCCTGCGATATCGTTCTGGCAAACCTCGAATGCACCCTGACCGGCAGAAAAGTAGTCCCCACTGAGCCACGCGTCTTCACCACCGAAGCCCAGATCCGCACCCTTCAGGATGCGGGCATCAACGTGGTAACCCTGGGAAACAACCATACCTTCGATTCATTTGATGAAGAGTTTCAACACACGATTGACATCCTAGAGCATCTGGACATCAAATGGTGCGGGGCCGGATTCAGCCTTAACGAAGCATATAAACCGGTCATTGTGAAAGCTAATGGAGTCAGCATTGCAATTATCGGGATGGTGGATGCCTCAAGCGGCATGAAACGTTTCGCTGAAGAATCAACAAGCGGCGTCGCACCGCTGGAGATGAATCAACTCTGCCGACACATCAGTACCCTGCGCACCCAAGTTGACCATATCGTTATAGCCCCGCATTGGGGCGAAGAACGCTTCCGTTTCCCTTCTCCACAGCAAATCGAGCAGGCCCATGCATTTGCTGATTCCGGAGCATCCTTGATCGTAGGCCATCATCCGCATGTTCTGCAAGGAATGGAAAACTATCAGGACGCAACTATCACCTACTCATTGGGCAACTTTTTTGCCAATCACGTCTACTGGGACAATGGCGAATTTCTGACCTGGAACCGTTTCGAGAGAACCGGTTGCATTCTGCTTGCAGAACTTGACAGAACCGGCATCCACAATGTTCAACAAATCCCGATTTTCGATGACGGAACAACTATCAGGATTGAAAAGTCCGGCTGGGGGGATCGCTGTCTGGATAAGGCCAATCATCTACTGGCCCGCGGGATAACACCAACCCGCTACCGTCGAGAAACATTCCGCATCAAAGCCCTCAGGCCAATCCTTTCCCATCTACGCTGGGCGAAGCTACGCCGCATCCGCCCGGAGCATTTCCGAAAAGCAGCTAAACTTTTTTCTCAGGGCATGAAATAGTTTCCCAGGAACTTGTCGAGCTTTTTGCGACGCCATCAAAAATAAACATCTGTCCCCCCCCTTGTTCCCCCTTGACTCAGAGCACAAAACGCTTTACCCTTAGGTAAAGCAGAAAGTGAGGTAGTACATGCCACGAGCAAAACTTAGCAGCAAATCGCAGATTGTTCTCCCTGCTCCCATTCGCCGCCAACTGAATATAAAGCCGGGTGATGAGCTTGAAATTTCAGCAGAAGACAACGTCATTACGATTCGTAAATCCCCTCAATCGGCAGCAGACGCTCTTGATGCTTGCGGTTCTGATATCTGGCGGGGCTACGAAAAAGAGCTTGACGAGGCACGGGATCAATGGACACCTTAAGGCCCACAAAGCTTCCAGGCAATCAACGCTATGCCCTTGACACTGTCACCCTCATCTATTTTTTAGAACAACACCCTCAGTATTATCAGGCGGCAAAAAAGATCTTCAAAAAAATTGAAGCCGGGGAAATCTCAGCAGTTATCTCCACGCTGGTCTTTGCCGAACTCCTGGTTCCGGCATTCAGATCCAAGGAAAACAAGCGCGCAGAAAAGGTTGTGCGTATTCTCTCCAACTTTCCCAATCTGAAGATTATCCCTTTGACAGTAAAAATTTCGACAGCTGCTGCGCACCTCCGTGCCACCCATGGATTACGTACCCCGGACGCCATCCATGCAGCAACGGCCTTGGAATCCAAAACCAGAGGCATCATCACCAACGATAAAGATTTTCAGAAAATTGCATCACCTGATTTTGGAGTCTGGTTATTCAACAACGGTTAATTACCGCACCCCGTTAAAATCGCGCCGGATGATTTTCGTCCTCCACCCATTTTGCCGGATTATCGGCAATGTACCGGCGAATGGCATCCAGATCCCGTTCACCACAGATGACATGTTCGTAATAATTACGTTGCCAAACCGGCGCACCGGGGTTGTTACGCAAGGTGTTAATCTGTTTGGTAGGGGCGCCCCGCCATCTGCGAAATCCGATGGTAGACCCTTGCCCTGGTTGGGATTCTGATCAGTCGATTGCAAAACGAAAACAGAAACTTTTTTTGCCACAGACCCACACGGACAGGGACGGACGTAAAACCTGAAATCAGAAAAGTTCACAATCATTCTCCGGTTTTGACTTTGCCTTCTTTGTGGCTTTGTGGCTTTGTGCGAGATAGGGTTTTTGTCCGCATTTGTCTGTGTGGGTCTGTGGCCAATATTTGCTTTCGCAATGAATTTACTGGAGTGGGGTAGATAACCAGATAAGGGATCTGATCAATATCGTGTATTCTCACCGCATGTCACCTTACCGAATTCCAACAAAAAAGTGGATTTTGCCCCTGCTTCTTTTAGGGGCGATACTCATGCTGACCACAGGCGCCGGCGGCACCCCACTCTCTGAAAATGCGGAAGTTCAGGTTGCTGTCAGTCGGGATACCTGGGTTTCATCCTTCCATGATGAGCAGAATGCCAACCTCGGTGGAGCTAATCGCTTAAAACCAAGGGCATCCAGGAATTCAGCATCATCGATCTCAGCCCGGAACAGCTTCGGGGTCGGGTCATTACCCGTGCCACCCTGCATCTCCACTGCCGTTCCGAAGCACCGCTGAGGCGCGTCACGGTTTCAACCCTGGCTGCGGACTGGGTGGAAGGCTCCGCAACCCGTTACCGCACCCAGATCGGCAGCGCCTCGTTTAACTGGGCAGCCCAAAACCAAACGCCGTGGGCGTGGCCGGGAAGCGATATCACAGCGGTCATAAACGGTCTGGGACACACGATCTGGCGTTTTGCCGACGCAAGTCGTCCAGACAACGATAACTGGCAGAGTGTTGCCGTCGACCCGGCCGTTGTTGCCGCCCGGGTGGCTGGTTTGAGTTACGGCTTTGTTGTCTTTGATGACGTGGGCAACGAATATCAGCGTGACGGTGAACAGGTGATCCATCAGCCGATGAGAAACCGTTTTCATTCAAGCCGCGAGGCGGGTGCCGGGCGCGCGCCCTACTTCACCATTCAGCTCGGCCCGGAAGATGTATCCATCCCTCAAGCGGTAACGGACATCCACAGCGAAAGCTTGGGACTGCCCGCGGGGGAAGGCCTGGTCAGTTGGGAAACACCCGTAGATGAGGGGCCGAGCGGCACCCTCGGCTTTCACGTTCGCATCACAGATAGCCAAGACTTCGTTTGGGATTCGGCCATGCAGGTACCTCGCTACCTGATACCGATGGCCGGCAAACCCGGCGATCGTGTGACCCTCCATCTTCGCGATCTGCAACTCGCACCCGGCCAGCAGATCACCATCGGCATTCGAGCAGTAGACAGCGCAGGTAACATGGGACCGGTTCAAACAGCGAAGGTCAGACTCGCCGAGCGGAAACCCGAGCTCGTCCTGCCTGCCCCTCCGCCGCTGCCCAAAGCCGGGAACACCGACCAGTTGCCGACAGTCGGCGACCTGAAGGTCTTTATTATTGATTCTCTCGACAAAGTCGATCCCCTCAGTGGAGTCATGACCCCTCCTCATGATCAGGATTATCGACTGGCAAACCACCTGTGGTCAGCGGCTCGAAAACAGGTGCGTTTGTTCGCCGCCCGCAATGAAACCGTCAGTTTTCAGCTGGTGGTGCGGGGCAAAACCGAAGGGATGCAAGCTGCAGTTACCTTTGATGACATCGATACGTCATCCCCCCGGTCCGAGCTGTTCTCCTTTCGCTATGTAAAAGGGGAAAACGGTCGACTGCTACCTGATCCCCTTGTTCCGCTTGATGCCCCCCTGCAAATTCCTTTTCCCGATGACCAGCTCT
>WTCI01000195.1 GCA_013138655.1 Desulfuromonadaceae bacterium
AAGCATTTGAACTCAAAGCCGGCGTACTGAGTGGCAAAATGCTGTCGGTGGCCGAGATCGGTGCTCTGGCGGAGCTGCCGAGTCGTGAACAACTGCTTGCCAAGGCTTTGAGCAGCATGAACGCACCGGTCTCCAACTTTGTTGGTACCATGGCAGCAATTCCGCGTTCGCTGGTTCAAGTGCTTAATGCCATCGGTCAGAACAAAGCAGCTTAGAGACTGTCCATATTTATTACAAAAATAAGCAACTAAGAAACGTATATTGGAGGAAAAAATGGCTGAAATTGCTAAGGAACAAGTTGTTGAATTTATCGAGAACATGACCGTTTTGGAAATGTCCGAATTCGTCAAGGAACTGGAAGAGAAATTCGGTGTTTCTGCAGCTGCTCCGGTAGCTGTTGCTGCTGTTGCTGCCGGCGCTGGCGAAGCTGCTGCCGAAAAGGACGAGTTTGACGTTGTCCTGACCAGCTTTGGTGAGAAGAAGATCAACGTTATCAAAGCCGTTCGTGCTATCACCGGCCTGGGCCTCAAGGAAGCCAAGGAACTGGTCGACGGCGCACCGAACACTGTCAAGGAAGCTGCTGCCAAAGCAGAAGCCGAAGACATCAAGAAGCAGCTTGAAGAAGCTGGCGCCAGTGTGGAGCTGAAGTAGTCGCTGCGTCTCAAAATCAGTCTTTAGCCAAGGCCGCTTTGTGCGGCCTTGGCTATTGTCGTTATCAGCCCCAGTGGTAACATTGGGGCGGACCTGTTTGTTGGTCCATGTATCTGAAGATAGTCTTCAGATGTCGGCAAAGATGTTGCCGAGGCCGTACAGTGGCCGCAAAGTATTTTTGGCAGTGTAATTTTGCCGGGGTTGTTGAGCCGACCCGTGATCCTGACTCGAAGGAGAAACTATGGCCTATTCGTTTGCGAATAATCCGCTCCTCAGGAAGCACTTCGCAAAGGTGACGAATATCATCGATATTCCGAACCTCATCGATATCCAGAAAACTTCCTATAAACGTTTTTTACAGTCGGATCTGCCTGCTTCGGATCGTAAGCCGACTGGCTTGGAAGCTGTATTCCGTTCTGTTTTCCCGATTCGGGACTTCAGTAATACCTGTTCCATGGAATATGTTTCCTATGGTCTGGGTACGCCTAAGTATGATGTTGAGGAATGCCATCAGCGCGGTATGACTTACGCGGCACCAATCAAGGTCAAGGTGCGCCTGGTGACCTGGGATGTGGATAAAGAGTCCGGAACCCAGTCAATCCGCGACATCAAGGAGCAGGAAGTCTATTTTGGTGAAATCCCGCTGATGACCGAAAATGGTACTTTCATCATCAATGGGACCGAGCGGGTTATCGTTAGCCAGCTGCATCGTTCGCCAGGGGTCTTTTTCTCCCATGATAAAGGGAAGAGCCATTCCAGCGGCAAGGTGCTTTTCAATGCCCGGATTATTCCTTATCGAGGCTCCTGGCTTGATTTCGATTTTGATCATAAAGATATCCTTTGGGTACGTATCGACCGTCGTCGCAAGCTCCCGGCGACCGTGTTGCTGAAGGCACTCGGTTACACCACCGAGGAACTGCTCAGCTACTATTATGCTCTTGAGGAGATCAGCTGGGACGGTCAGGAGTACCGCAAGGTGATCAATTACGATCTCCTCAGTGGACAACGGGCCAGCTGCGATGTCCTGGCTAAAGACGGCGAGGTGCTGGTCAAAGCAAACCGTAAATTCACCCGTGCAGCTATCCGTAAGATGAAAGAGGAGGGGGTCGAATCGATTCCGATCCTCTCGGAAAGCTTGCTCGATAAGATCAGCGCAAATGACATCGTTGATGAATCAACTGGCGAGGTTATTCTTGAGTGTAATGGTGAGTTCACTGAAGCCAAGTTGGAGGAATTGCGCGAAAAAGGGGTCAATGGTTTTTCTGTTCTCTTTATTGATCACCTTTATGTCGGATCCTATCTCAGCGATACTCTCAAGGTTGATAAGGTTGAAACCGCTGAAGACGCAATTATCGAAATCTTTCGCCGCTTGCGTCCGGGTGATCCACCAACAGTTAAAACTGCGACCAACCTGTTTGAAAGTTTATTCTTTAACGCCGATCGTTACGACATTTCGGCGGTCGGTCGTCTAAAGTTGAATCATAAGCTGGGTCTCGATAACCCCTTGGAACTGTCCACCCTGACCAAAGAAGACATCCTTGAGGTTGTTCGTTATTTGATCGACCTGCGCAACGGCAAGGGCACCATTGATGACATCGACCACCTCGGCAATCGTCGGGTACGGGCGGTCGGTGAATTGCTGGAAAATCAATACCGGGTCGGCCTGGTGCGCATGGAGCGTGCCATCAAAGAGCGCATGAGTCTGCAGGATGTCGATAGTTTGATGCCGCACGACCTGGTCAACTCCAAGCCGGTCTCTGCCGTGGTGAAGGAGTTCTTCGGTTCCTCGCAGCTCTCACAGTTTATGGATCAGACCAACCCACTGTCGGAAGTGACCCACAAGCGGCGTCTCTCGGCACTCGGGCCTGGCGGTTTGACCCGTGAGCGAGCCGGTTTCGAGGTTCGTGACGTCCACCCGACACATTATGGCCGGG
Organism: Desulfuromonadaceae bacterium; assembly: GCA_013138655.1. Lineage (GTDB taxonomy): Bacteria > Desulfobacterota > Desulfuromonadia > Desulfuromonadales > Geopsychrobacteraceae > Malonomonas. The sequence continues at coordinate 2,586 of WTCI01000195.1, forward strand.
TTTGTCCGATCGAAACGCCTGAAGGGCCGAATATCGGCCTGATCGCCTCACTGGCGACCTATGCCCGGATCAATGAGTACGGTTTTGTTGAAACCCCCTACCGGATTGTTAAAGACGGTCAGGTGACCGATGAGATCAAGTACTTCTCGGCGCTGCAGGAAGAAGGACATGCCATCGCTCAGGCGAATGCCCCGATCGATGAAAATGGCATTTTTGTCAACGAGTTGGTCAATGTGCGGAAGACCGGCGAATTTCTGTTGGTGCCGCCCGACCAGCTTGACCTGATGGACGTGTCACCGAAACAGATCGTTTCTGTTGCCGCAGCCCTGATTCCTTTCTTGGAAAATGATGATGCCAACCGTGCGCTGATGGGCTCCAACATGCAGCGCCAGGCGGTTCCGCTGTTGCGTGCCGATGCCCCGTTGGTCGGGACCGGTATGGAGCGGATTGTCGCTCACGACTCCGGGAGCTCGGTGGTTGCTCGCCATGATGGTATGGTTGAAAGTGTCGATGCCAGCCGGATTGTCGTCCAGATTGACGACAAGGATATGACTGAGACAGGAACTGGTGTTGATATCTATAACCTGCTGAAGTTCAGTCGTTCCAACCAGAACACCTGCATCAACCAGAAGCCGATTGTTAAGATTGGCGACCGGATTCTTCGGGGTGATGTCATTGCCGATGGGCCGTCAACCCAGTGGGGCGAGCTGGCCTTGGGACAGAACGTGCTGGTCGCTTTTATGCCCTGGCACGGCTATAATTTCGAGGATTCGATTCTGATTTCCGAGAAACTGGTTCAGGAAGATCGCTACACCTCGATTCACATTGAGGAGTTTGAGTGTGTCGCTCGTGACACCAAGCTGGGGAAAGAAGAAATCACCGATGATATCCCGAACCTTGGTGAGGATGCTTTGCGTAACCTTGATGAGTCCGGGATTATCAGGATCGGGGCCAGCGTCAAGTCGGGTGATATCCTGGTCGGCAAGATTACGCCGAAAGGGGAAACGCAACTTTCTCCTGAAGAGAAACTACTGCGGGCCATATTCGGTGAAAAAGCCGGCGATGTCCGTGATACCTCGCTGCGGGTGCCACCAGGCGAAGAAGGCGTGGTTATCGGTGCCCGGGTTTTCTCTCGCAAGGGTTCTGATAAAGACGCCCGGACCGAGCAGATTGAAACTCGCGAGATCGAAAAACTGCTCAAGGACCAGGATGATGAAATCCGCATCCTGCGCAACTCGACCCGCAATAAGATCCGCTCCTTGCTCAGTGGCTTGACCTCAGCAGTCTCGATCGAGGATGAAGAGGGGAACACGCTGCTGCCGAAAAAGCGCAAGATCACTGAAGAGACCTTTGGCAACGTCCCTT
>WTCI01000161.1 GCA_013138655.1 Desulfuromonadaceae bacterium
GTTTCCGGGCTGGTGAGCTTTCTCTGCTCCGAGCGGGCCGGCTATATTACCGGACAGGTCTTTGCCGTGAACGGCGGAGCCCATATATAGATGGAGGACGCCCGGTTTGTATAGAGTGGCCATTACCGGAATCGGCATCGTCTCCTGCCTGGGGAATGATCTGAGCTCTGTCGGCAACGCCTTGCGAGAAGGTCGGTCCGGGATTGTCATCGACCCGCAGCGCATTGAGCTTGGATTTCGCAGCCCTTTGACGGGGCAAATTCAGGATTTTGATTCTTCTATCCTGTCGCGAAAACAGCGTAAAACCATGCCGGATTTCGCGGTTTGGACTTATGCTTCAGCCTGTGCCGCTCTTGAGTTGGCAGGCCTTGCTGCGGAGGCGATTCAGAATGAGCAGACCGGTTTGATTTACGGTTGCGACTCCAGTTGTGTTGCTGCGATTGAACAGGTTGATGCCTTGCGGGATCGGGGGGAGACGAAAGCGATCGGCAGCGGACAGGTGTTCCGCTCCATGACCTCATCGGTCACGATGAATCTGAACACCCTGTTCAAGACCAGGGGTGCTTGCTGGACGTTGAGTTCCGCCTGTTCCAGTGGCGGCCATGCGCTAGGGCAGGCTGCTGACCTGATCCGGCTCGGCCGCCAGGAACGGATGATTTGCGGCGGTGCCCAGGAGATCAATTGGCAGTCGATGTGCAGTTTCGACGGGCTTGGTGCCTTTTCCGTCCGGGTGGACAATCCGCCGGCCGCCTGCCGTCCTTTCGATGCTGACCGGGATGGACTGGTGCCGAGCGGCGGCGCGGCAACGGTGATTCTGGAGCGTTACGATCTCGCTGAGCAGCGTGGAGCAACGATCCTTGGTGAACTGCTCGGCTACGGTTTTTCGTCTGACGGGGCTCAGCTCTCGGTGCCGAGCGAGGACGGACTCAGCCGGGCCATGATTGCGGCTCTTGAACAGAGTGGTTTGGCTGTCGCGGAGATCGATTATCTCTGTGCTCATGCCACCTCGACTGTGGCCGGTGATGCTGCCGAGGCCGCCAATATTCATCGGGTCTTCGGTTCCCGAACGCCGGGAATCTCATCGTTGAAATCGATGACCGGCCATGAACTCTGGATGTCGGGCGCATCGCAGGTTGTCTATACTACAATCATGGCGATGCAGGGTTTTACTGCGGCAAATCTTAACTTCAATAAACCGGATGAGGGGACGGCCGGTTTGAATATTATCCGTGAAACCATCCCACAGCCGCCCCGTAAAGTCTTGTGCAGTGCGGCCGGGTTCGGCGGTACCAACTCCTCCCTTGTCATAGCGTTCGCCTGAAATCCATGCACTATGATTCAATCATCATCGGGGCCGGGCTCTCCGGGCTCACTTGTGCTTTGCTGCTGGCGCGCAGTGGGCGCAGGGTACTGGTTCTTGAACAGCATTCCCGCCCGGCGCCTGTGGTGAGAGGTTTCCGGCGTGACGGCATCTATTTCGATAGTGGCTTTCACTACGCCGGTGGCCTTGGTGATGGCGGTCCACTGCAACCGCTTCTGCGTCATCTGGGGTTGGAGGATAAACTGCAGCTGTTCCCTTATGCTGCCGATGGTTTTGACCGTTTGCGGGTTGCCTCATCCGGCGAAGAGTATCTCTTGCCCGTTGGTTTCAACAATATCAGGAGGTATCTGGGGGAAAAGTTTCCGCTGGCTCGTTCGGAGATTGCTCTGTATCTCGATGAAATCGTCTCTCAATGGCGAAACTTCCCTTATCTTGATCTGAATGCCGACCTCGCTGATTTCGGTATGGAGACGGTCCATGGCTGCTCCTTGCGGGAACGGCTGGAGGTTTTTTCCGCCTGGCCGGAACTGCAGAGCTTGTTATCTATGCACAGTCTGCTGTACGGAGTGCCGCCCGAGTGGGCTCCTCTGACCCTCAATGCGCAGGTTGCCGGATCCTATTACCATTCGGTCCATGGGATTGTCGGCGGAGGCCGTCGGTTGGTCGATGCGTTGTTGGAGTTGCTGGCAGAGGCTGGGGTTGATATCCGCTGTAATGTGGCTGTCTCGCAGGTTCTCGTTGGGGAAGAAGCCGTTTCGGGGGTTCGTTTGCAGTCCGGAGACGAGTTTCCGGCGAGGGAAGTGATTGCAACCCTGAACCCCACCCAGCTTCCCGGGTTATTGCCGGCATCGGGGTTGCGCCCGGCCTACCTGAAGCGACTTAAGAATTTACGTCAGACCTCATCTGCCTATATAGTGTTTGCGAGCAGCCGGCAATCCCTCGAGTTTCTGCGCGGTCGGAATCTGTTTGTGCAACCCCGAGCGGGAGTCTTCAATCTCAGAGCCGATCAGCCTCTCGAAGAACGGTCCTTCTATCTGGCCGGCGCCGATCAGGGACGGGACGGAGCGATAAGGGGCTTGATCGGCATCGTGCCGGCGCACTATGAGGAAGTTTCTTCCTGGCAGACCCCAGAGCCCGGACGGCCCGAGGGATATGCGGCCTGGAAAACGGGAATCTCGGATCGTTTGCTGCAGATGTTCAAGAAACGCTGCCCGCAACTTTCCGAACTTGAGCTGCTCGAATTGGCAACACCCTTGACCTTGCGCGATTATTCCCGGGCGCCGGAAGGTGCCATTTATGGAGTCGGGCGGTGGCTGGGACAGTACAATCCGCAACCGGCAACCCGTTTGCCGGGTCTGTTCCTTTCCGGTCAGGCAGTGACCGCTCCCGGTCTGTTGGGGACAATGGTCGCCGGTTATCTGACCTGTGGAACGATCCTTGGACATGAACACCTGCGTGGAGAGCTCAGAGCATGCCGTTAGCCCCCGTCGTTGTTACCGGAATCGGAATCATTTCGCCGCTGGGGAACGATTTTCCCCAACTTATGGAGGCGTTACTGGCCGGACGTTCCGGTGTTCGCCACGTCCCGAGCCTTGAACAGGTCGGCGGTTTGCGTTCACGCCTGGCCGCCACCGTCAATGGGGTCGATCCCAAGCAGATCCCCCGCAAGTTCCGTCGCTCCATGTCGAACATGTCGGTTTTTGCTTACCTTGCCGGCAAACAGGCTTTAGAGATGGCCGGTTATCCTGACGGCCGGCTCGATTCGGGAGAACTGGGAGTGTTCATCGGTTCGACCCTCGGCAGTACTGCCACCAGCGAGAGCTTTTTTCAGGATTATTTTCGTGATCACAGTTTGGAGCGGATGAAAACGGGACTGTTTTTTAAGCTGATGGGACATTCCTGCGCAGCAAATGTTGCCCAATCCCTGGGTATCACCGGTCGGGTCATGGCCCCTTCGGCGGCTTGTGCCACCAGTTCCCAGGCGGTTGGTTATGCCTATGAACAGATTGCCATGGGGCGGCAGGAGGCGATCCTTTGTGGTGGTGCCGATGAGTTTCACCCTTTAACCGTCGCCACTTTCGACATCATGCATGCGGCTTCGACAGGTTTTAACCGGCACCCCGATGCGGCTCCGCGCCCCTTTGACAGTCGCCGCGACGGCGTGGTCTGCGGTGAGGGGAGCGGCATTCTGCTGCTGGAGAGCAAAGCGAGTGCCCAGCAACGCGGTGCGCGGATTCTGGCCGAAGTGGTTGGTTTTGCCACCAACTCCGATACCTCCAGTATCGCCAATCCGGATGTCGGGGCGCTGGTCACGTGCATGCATTTGGCTCTGCAGGATGCCGGGTTGGCCGCTGAGGAAATCGACTACGTCAATGCCCATGCCACCGGGACCGAACAGGGGGATATCGCTGAGGCGGAAGCGATCCGGCAGCTTTTCGCCGACCGCGTTCCGGTCAGTAGCCTGAAGGGGCATCTCGGACATACCATGGCGGCCAGCGGAGCTATTGAACTGGCCGGCAGCATCGGTATGCTACAGCGGCAGCAACTGATTGCGACGCGCAATCTGGAGCAGATTGATGAACGCTGCGCCGGGATAGCGCATCTTCAGCAGAATCGGGCG
>WTCI01000046.1 GCA_013138655.1 Desulfuromonadaceae bacterium
ACTTTGCCGGCGACGGCGACTATCGAGACGGCACGCGAATTGATGGCCCGGTTCAGTTTTAACGCCGTGCCGGTACTTGATGAGCAACAGCGACTGGTCGGTATCATCACGCGCCAGGTGGTTGAAAGGGCGGCTTATCATAAGCTCTTGCGGATGACCATCATGGAGGTGATGACCACAGATTTTGACGTGGTGGCTTCCGGGGCGGCCCTCAATGAATTGAAACAGGGAATTATTGAACACAATCAACGTTGTATCCCGGTGGTCGATCATGGTGAGTTGATCGGTGTCGTCACGCGAACGGATCTTTTGCGTTACCTGGTTGGTGCCCACCAAGCCATAGATGACAGCCTGTCCGTTGAATCCGGACGGGGAGGGTTGCGACTGAAACGGAAAAATCTCATCCGTTTAATCGATGCCCAGTTGCCGGGATTTATTCGCGAGCTGTTGCAACAGTTGGGGGAGGTGGCAGATCGTCAGGGAGTGAATATCTATCTGGTTGGCGGTTTTGTCCGTGACCTTTTGTTGCGGCAGAAAAATCTTGATATCGATGTTGTCGTGGAGGGGGATGGTATCGTTTTCGCTGAGGCTTTTGCCAAAACAAAGGATTGCCGAATCCGCTCACACGAAAAGTTCGGCACGGCGGTGATTGTTCTTCCGGATGATTTTAAAATTGATGTTGCTTCAGCTCGTCTGGAATATTATGAAAGCCCGGCTGCGTTGCCCCACGTGGAACATGCCTCGATCCGCCACGACCTCTACCGGCGGGATTTTACGATCAATACCCTGACGATTTCTCTCAACCGAGCCAGTTTCGGGGAGATGCTTGATTTTTTCGGTGGGCAGCGGGATATCAAGGAGAAATCGGTTCGCGTGCTGCATAATCTCAGTTTGATCGAAGATCCCACTCGTTTGTTTCGAGCGGTGCGTTTCGAACAGCGACTCGGCTTTCGTATCGGGCAGCAGACGGAACGGTTGATGCGCAGTGCCGTACGAATGAACCTGGTCAAGAAGGTCGGTGGTGTGCGAATCCTCAATGAACTGGTGCAGATTCTGGACGAACCGCAGGTGATTTCCGCGCTCCGCAGACTTGAACAGTTTGATCTGTTGAAATTCATTGATCCGCAGCTACGTTTTGATCAAAAATCCGCACAATTATTCGTTGCTGCAGAGCGTTCAAGCAATTGGTTCGATCTGCTTTATACTGGGGAAAAGTACCAGCGCTGGTTGCTTTATCTTTTCTGCCTGCTCAGTCAAATGTCGCGTAAAGGAATTCAGCGGGTCTGTCATTGGCTGGATCTACAGCCCAAATACCGGGAGCTGTTACTTGAGCAGTTGCCGAAAGGTCAACAGTCATTGCGGCGTGCGCGGTTTTATGTGGAAAGGAAACGCGTTCCCAAAAACAGTCAGATCTACCATTGGTTCAACGGACTCTCTCTGGAGATGATTCTATTTTTGATGTCCCGGGCAGAAAACGACCAGATTCGCAAGTGGATTTCACAATATGTCACCGTCTACCGAAAGGCTCGTGTTTTGCTTGACGGTAATGGACTGATCGACCTGGGTTTGCCGCCGGGACCGGATTTCCATAAGGTGTTTCTTGCTCTGCTCAATGCGCGACTCGATGGCCAGGTCGGGACTTTGGAAGAGGAAAAAATGTTGGTTCGTGAACAGTTTCTCGCTGAATCAAAAGTGGGGCCGGGATAGAGGAGTTAACCGGTTCGGGGACTTCTGGTAAGTCCGGAAAATTGTCTTAACAGTTGTAAAATATGCTTCTGCACACAATGTGTGTTGCTGAGTTGTTTTGAGGATTAATGGAAACAATCATTGCAAAAATATCGATCATGCTGGTTCCCGCACTCTTGGCCATTACCATGCATGAAGTCGCACATGGGTATGTTGCTGAACGTTTTGGTGATCCGACGGCGCGATTGCTCGGGCGTCTTAATCTGAATCCGCTTCGTCATCTTGATCCGATCGGCACCGTGGCGATTTTCATTTTCGGTTTCGGTTGGGCCCGTCCGGTCCCGGTCAATGCCGGTAATCTGCGGCGACCACGGCGTGACATGATCTGGGTTGCCTTGGCCGGGCCGCTGACCAATCTGCTGCTGGCGGTGCTTTCCGCATTGCTGTTGCGGGGTATCGGCCTGTTGGAATCAACCGCTGTCGGTGATTTGCAGCTGTTCGGCCAGATTGTGAAACCCTTACGAATGATGGCCGGATTCAGCCTCTATATCAATGTTCTGCTTGGCATCTTTAATCTTGTTCCTTTGCCGCCTCTCGACGGTGGTCGAATTCTGACCGGAATTCTGCCGGAAAAACAAGCGATGATCGTCAATCGTCTGGAACCGTTCGGTTTTATCCTGATCCTGTTCCTGGTTTTCTTTACCGATCTCTGGTCCCTGGTCCTTGCTCCTGTGATTAATAGCTTGGTTGTTTTACTGGCGGGTGATGAATTCGGGCTGGTGGAACAGGCCATGAAATTTCTTTTTGGACATTAGTTTGCGATGTCGATAGAGATCCGCCTGGAAAACTTTTCCGGCCCACTTGATCTGCTGTTGCACTTGATCAAGACCACCGAAATGGATATTTACGATATCCAGATGGTGGCGATCACGGAACAGTATCTGGCTATTATTGAGCAGATGAAACAGCTGGATCTTGATGCTGCCGGTGAATTTCTGTTAATGGCTGCGACCTTGATTCACATTAAGTCACGCATGCTGTTGCCGGCCAGTGAAGAGGTGGCAGATGAAGAGGAGGTGGATCCACGGGCTGAACTGGTCAGGCGATTGCTTGAGTACCAACGTTACAAGGGGGCGGCAGAAACTTTGGAGAAACTTCCGCAGTTGGATCGGGATGTTTTTGTCGGACAGTTTTTTCCCGCAGACATCCTCGAAGCAGAAACTGATGGTGAAATTGCTGTGGGGATTTATCAACTGGCAGATGCTTTTCATCGCTTGCTGAAAGAAATTCCCGCTGAAGTTTTTCATGAAGTCGTGCGGGAACAGTACTCAGTCGTCGAACATATATCCTTACTACTGGATCGTTTGTCAGCTGCTGAACGACTGGCTTTTCGTGAGATATTTGCGACCCGCCCGACCCGCCAGGAACTGGTCGTGACTTTTCTGGCAATGCTCGAGTTGGTCAAGATGCGGATGGTGAAGATTGAACAGGTGACAGAGTTTGGCGAGATCTGGCTTTTGCTGGTCGTACAGGATGGAACTACTGCAGTTGCCGACTTGGGGGAGGCGGCCCTTGGCTATGAATGAACTGAAAAGACTTGTTGAAGCAGTCATCTTTGCTGCTGAAAGTCCGATATCCCTTGAGCGGCTCAGTGTTGTCCTGGAAAAACCGCGTGCTGAGCTGCGCCCCGTCATCATGCAATTGCAGGATGAGTACGTTTCGACTGCGCACGGTTTTTATCTGGCTGAGGTGGCAGGGGGGTATCAGTTTCGTTCTGTGGCTGAGTTTGCCCCCTGGTTGCGTAAACTGAGCAAGGACCGGTCGTTTCGTTTCTCCCGTGCGGCATTGGAGACCCTGGCAATTATTGCCTATCGTCAGCCGGTGACGCGGGCGGAAATCGAATATCTGCGTGGAGTCGATTCCGGCGGGGTGATGAAAACTCTTCTGGAGAAAAA
>WTCI01000225.1 GCA_013138655.1 Desulfuromonadaceae bacterium
GCGGTAAATGATTTAAAGGCAGCCATCAAACAGGCAGAGACTCCCAGGCCGATCAATGCCCGTCCGACAATCAGTCCGAGCAAAGATTCTGCACGGGCAAACAACAAAGCCCCAGCCGCAGCGAACAACAACAGGGCCGACTCTACCCGGCGCGGGCCGAAACGATCCAACAGCAGTCCGAGGGGCAGTTGAAAAGCTGCGAAGGCGAGAAAGTATGCTGAGGTTAAAAGACCCAGATCAGCAGGGGTCAATCCCAGATCGGCAACCAGATCCGGGGCAATGACCGCATTGACGGTGCGGAAAAGGTAAGAAACAAAATAGCCCAGACCGAACGGCAGGAACAGACGGATCAATGTGGTCACTGCGAGAGATTGGCTTTTCATACTCATTTAGCTGCAAATTCCGCAACGTCGGCACCCTGGAAAACAGGGGGGAGTTAAAGATCCTGCCAGGGCCCGCTGATATTCCTGCCACAAATAATCGCGGCGAATCCCCTGATCGATGACTTCCCAGGGGAAGAGCTCATTCTCACCCCGCTCTCGTGTGACGTAAAAATTGAGATCCAGACCGGCTTTTTTACAGAGCTGTTTGAGATTGCCACCCGCGCTCAGGCCGGGCAACAATTGAGCAATCCGTCGATCGCCACGGGACAGGAACGCCTGTAACACCGAGCTGCGGATCGATTCACTGATCAGTTTAGTGTTCGGCATGCGGGCAACGGCGGCACGGAGAAAACGGATCTTCTTTTTGAGGCTCTTCTCGCCGTCCATCCCCCCCCACTGTAACGGGGTAAAGGGCTTGGGAATAAACGGATTGACACTCAGGGTGAGCATGCCCATCCGGCCTCTTTTTCTACCCGCTTCACGCCAAAGCAGACGAATTTTTTCGGCAAGGGCAACCAACTCATCCAGATCATTCTGCTCTTCAGTCGGCAGACCGATCAAAAAGTAGAGCTTCAGATTGAGGATATCGCCAGCGGCCAACAATTGCACCGCATGCAGAATCTGCTCCTCATCCAGTCTTTTATTGATCAGGTTACGCATCCGCTGGCTACCCGCCTCCGGGGCGATGGCCGCGGTACGCAGACCCGACTCGCGCATACCGGCGACCTCTTCTGCCGTCAGGGCATCAAGCCGCAAACTGGAAACCGAAACTTTCCCACCGCGCTGCAAAATCCCCTGTTGCAAGGGTGCGATTTCGGCATAATCGGCAACCGCCGCCGCGACCAGGCCGATTTTTTGCCGCCGGCAAAGCCCGACATCAACCTGTTCCAGCAGGTTCGCAAGACTCCGCTGCCGAAACGGCAGGTAAATATAGCCTGCAGCGCAGAATCGGCAACCCCGCGTACAGCCACGCGACACCTCGCAAAGAGCCATATCCCCGAACTCAGTCTCTTCGGTCTGGATGAAACTGCGACTGGCTGAACTGTCCAAATCATTCAGATATTGACGCCGAACCTGTTTTCCGACTGCGGCAGCTGAGCTGTAGTCACCGATCGTTCCATCATCGCGGTAGGTACAATCATAAAACCTTGGCAGGTAAATCCCCGGCAGCCCGGCCAGTTCGTGGAGCAAGCTCTCCCTGGCCCCGTTGCCCTGCAGCAAACAGGTCAGCAGCTTCGGCAGAATCGGTTCCGCCTCGCCTACGGCAACCAGATCGACGATCTCTGCCAATGGTTCCGGATTGAGAAATGCGCAGACACCACCGAACAGAACCAGAGGAAAGGATTGATCCCGTTTGTCGGCGAATAATGGGATATCCGCCAGGGAAAACAGGGTCGGCAAATTGAGATAATCGTTCTCAAAAGAGATCGACAGAGCGATCAGATCGAAATCCCGCAACGGTCGTTGTGATTCGAGAGAAACCAACGGGAAACCGCTCCGTTGATATTCGCTTCGATCATCTTCATCCGGCAGAAAAAAGCGCTCACAGAGGCAGTCGTCACGTTGATTGATCAGCTGGTAAACACTCAGAAAACCCAGATTGCTCATTCCCTGGCGATAGGTGTTGGGATAGATCAAGGCGACTCGATAGCGTCCTTCCCAGGGATGCGTGACAGCTCCCGATTCTGCGGCAAGTCGATGACGAATTTTATCGATCAGCTTTCTGGACATAGCGGCATATTGCCCTGTACGGCAAAAAAAGAAAAGGGGCCGCAAATGCGGCCCCAGTGACGAGGGAGTCGTCAGGGTAGTATTACAATATACAGAAAACGCTGTACATCTGCCGGGCGGAGAACCGGCTTACATCACAATTGAAACATCTTCCCACCACAGTGATGCGTGGTTGAAATCGAGCGCAACTATCCACTACATGCGGAGATTCAGAAACCTTTCCCCATTAAACACGATACGGAAGGACGATCAATCGACCCGGCGACGCAGAAAAGTCGGGATGTCGAATTGCTCGTCATCAACAAACAGATCACGAGCCCGCCCCGTGGACTCACGTTGCTTACTGGTAAATGGGGCAGCCTGTTGATTGCGGATAACGGTCGGCACGTCAAGATCAACCTTGGCATTACTGCGCAGCAGCGCCTCGGAACGTTCGCGGATGATATCGGTCACCCCCCGCGTATCATCAAAGGCGCCACCAAAGCCGGTCGCAATCGCGGTGATCTTGATCTTCTCGCCCAGACTTTCGTCAATCACCAGACCGACAATGATATTGGCGTCTTCGTGAACCTTTTCATGAATAATGGTCGATGCCTCTTCGAACTCCTCCATGGTCATCGATGAAGAACCGGAAATGTTCACCAGGACCCCCATTGCGCCGGAGATATCGACTTCTTCCAATAGTGGACTGCTGATCGCGTTATGCGCAGCTTCGGCAGCACGACGCTCCCCTTCAGCAATCCCGATACCCATCATCGCCATGCCGCGGTTACTCATAACCGTGCGCACATCGGCAAAGTCGACGTTGATCAAACCATCGGTGGTAATCAGATCGGAAATCCCCTGCACAGCTTGGCGCAACACGTCATCAGCCGGCCTGAAGGCATCAAGGATGCTCGTGTTTTTACCGGCCAATCCGAGCAACCGATCATTCGGCACCACGACCAACGAGTCAACCACCTCACGCAATTCAGCAATCCCCTGCTCGGCTCGTTGCATCCGCTGCCTGCCTTCGCGACTGAAAGGCTTGGTCACGACACCAACCGTCAGGGCACCGGCCTCTTTGGCGGCCTTGGCAATGACCGGAGCAGCTCCGGTACCGGTTCCACCACCCATCCCGGCGGCAACAAAAACCATGTCCGAACCCTCAAACATCTCGACCAGCCGCTGGTGATCCTCTTCCGCCGCCTGACGGCCGATTTCCGGATTTGCCCCGGCACCCAACCCCTTGGTCAGTTGCCCCCCGAGCTGGATTTTCACCACCGCATCACTGCGCTGCAATGCCTGGGCATCCGTGTTGGCGGTAATAAATTCAACCCCCTCCACGTTACAGCGAATCATTGTATTGACGGCGTTCCCGCCGCCCCCACCGATGCCGATCACTTTAATCTTGGCGGCTTGATCCAAGGCACCTTCAAACTGAAACATGACTCCCTCTTGATAAGGCATTATGCCCTCCCCTTGCTCTGTTACGCTGAAGGTTCTCCGCAGACCCCCCAGCTAGTTAAATTTAATTCTGCCTAATTTAGCTCAACTCTATCTTATTAGCAAGTAGTTATTATATAATTATTACTAAAAAAATTCGCCGAACCATTCCTTCATGCGCCGTGAAACCCGTTCAAAAACATTGGCTTCGCCGATCTTGAAATTCTGCGTCTGCAGATTGTGGCTGCCATACTTCACCAGACCGACCCCGGTAGCGTAAATCGGGGAATTGACGACATCGGTCAGGCCACCGATGTTAAGCGGGTTTCCGCGCCGCACTGGCAGGTTGAAAACCTGTTCTGCCAACTCCGGCATCCCCGGCAGGATCGCGCTTCCGCCGGTGATAACGACTCCGGAAGCAATCACCTCTTCATAACCACTCTTGATAATTTCCCGATTGACCAGCGAGAAGATTTCCTCGACCCGCGGTTCAAGAATTTCGGCCAGCAGCTGTCGCGACAAAATGCGCGGTTCGCGACCACCGACCGACGGCACCTCAACCGTTTCGTCTTTACCGACCATTGACGTCAGACAGCAACCGTAGGCTTGCTTGATTTTTTCCGCCTCAGCCATCGGGGTCCGCAAGCCGACCGCGATATCGTTGGTGAGATGATCGCCGCCAATCGACAGAACCGAGGTATGCTTGATGGCCCCTTCCGAGAAAATTGCGATATCAGAGGTTCCGCCGCCGATGTCGACCAGCGCCACACCCAACTCTTTTTCGTCCGGCGAGAGCACCGCTTCGCTGCTGGCCAACTGCTCAAGAACGATATCAGCAACATCGACCCCGGCCCGGTTGCAACTTTTAATGATGTTCTGGGCACTGGCGACGGCTCCGGTGACGATATGCACCTTTGCCTCCAAACGGACCCCGCTCATCCCCAGCGGCTCACGGATGCCATCCTGGTCATCAATGATGAATTCCTGCGGCAGAATATGCAGCACTTCGCGATCCATCGGAATGGCAATTGCCTTGGCGGCATCAATCACCCGCTGCAGATCATCGCTGGCCACCTCGCGATTCTTGATGGCGATCACACCCTGCGAGTTCAGCCCCTTGATATGCCCCCCGGCGATCCCGGCAAACACCGATTTGATTTCACAGCCAGCCATCAGTTCAGCTTCGCGGAGCGTTTTCTGGATAGCCTCAACAGTACTTTCAATATTGATGACCACCCCTTTGCGCATCCCCTTCGAGGGGCTGGTGCCGATTCCGACCACATCCAATCCCTCATCAGTCATGTTGCCGACGATACAGCAGATTTTGGTGGTTCCGATATCGAGTCCAACGATCAGATTATCCCTTTTA
>WTCI01000209.1 GCA_013138655.1 Desulfuromonadaceae bacterium
GATTGTCATAATCCACACCAGGTCCACGGCTTAGATGAGGTGTCCGGTTATGACCTCAATCAGCAGTGCGCTAGTTGTCATGAAACAGACGACGTTGTCTCTAGTCACAGTGAATGGTTGACCCAAGCTGATCGACATATTGCCAAGCTTCCCTGCATCTCTTGTCATACCGCTTCGGAAGACTACGTCATTATTCTCTATATGACGCAGCGAGAGAGCAAAGCTGTTTTGGGTGATTTCGAACTCTCCACGTATCAGGACCTGGTCGCTCTGGCGAAGCAGGGGGATGTAAAAAGTCTGATCGATCTGGACAATGATAATAAGATTTCCTTGGCGGAACTGAGCACTTTCAATTTCAACTCGACTTACAGGTCGATGCGTCTGCAAGCGACTCTGACACCAGCAGACATTACGCATACCGTTGAAACCCTGGATAATCGTTGGGATTGCAGCTTCTGCCATACCTCGGGAACCGAGCGGATGCAGACCAGCTTCCTGGCACTGCCGACCAGTGAGGGAACTTATCAGCGGATTGAAGTTGAACGTGGTGCCGTTCTCAAGGCGCTGAATGGTCCGCCGGATTTTTACATGATGGGCGCCACTCGAAGCACTTGGCTGAATGTCCTTGGCCTGCTGATTGTTATCGGCGGTACGCTGTTGCCGATTGGGCACGGATCACTGCGTTTTCTGACGCGGAAAAATAGAATGGGAAAAGGGGAATAGTCATGGCCGAAAAAAAGATGATCTATCTGCAACCGACGGCGGTTCGTATCTGGCACTGGCTCAACGCACTGGGGATCGTCACCCTCTGTGCCACCGGGGCACAGATACGCTTCCCTGAATATTTTTCTATCTTCGGCAGTTACAGCTCCGTAATCAGTCTGCATAACGTCGCCGGTTACGTTGTCGTGTTCTCTTTCTTCATCTGGCTTATCTACTACGTCTTCGTCGCTCGGACGATGGTTAAGCTCTACGTACCAACGGTAGATGATCTGCAGAATGGATTGCTGAGACAGTCTATATTCTACTTTTTTACCTTCTTCCTGGGCGGGGACAATCCTCATCATCCAACGCCGGATAATAAGTTTAATCCGCTGCAGAAGACGGCTTACTTTGTAATCATGTTTGTTCTGGTCCCGCTGGTTGGTCTGTCCGGGCTTCTGTTGCTCAATGTAGAGCCCTTGAGTGGCCTGATCATCATGTTCGGCGGCCTTAAGGTTCTTGTTGCTCTGCACTATCTTGTCGCCTGTTGCCTCTGTGCCTTCATCTTCACTCATGTTTATCTGGCAACCTTGGGACATACGATGATCGCACATTTTATCCCGATGTGGACCGGTTGGGAGGAAGAGCTTGAAGAGCACTCAGATTCACATGAGAGTCACTGATAAGAGAGTGGATTCGACGGTGATGGGCTGAAAAGAAGCTTACAGCAGAAAGCTCCAGGAGATCGGCGGCGCAAAAAATAATGCCTCCGGATAACGGACTTTCGGGTGAGTGATAAAGAGCCCCTTAAAACACAAAAAAGGAACCATGCCTATTTTCATAGGGTGTGGTTCCTTTTTTTGTGTTGAGTGTAATCGGAAATAACGGGAACTTGCACGAAACTTCCACACAGTTTATGTCGTGTTTTGGGTGAGCGGGGAAGTCATGGGGGGATATGTGGGATCGCTGCTTCCCGCACTTCTTGCCGTTCTCTATTGGATCAATCCAGATAGGTCTGGACTGCCGCCAGAGAGTCTTCAAGCTCGGGAATACTGTGAGATTCTAATGTCATGCTGGGGTGGTTTGGCAATTTTTTTGCGTTAGCAAAAAATGTCGGGAAATCAATATGTCCCGCACCGATCGGCAGATGCTCGTCACATTGCCCGTGATTGTCGTGCAGATGTAAATGGTGAATGTACGGGGAAAGCTTGGCGAACCAATCATCCAGTGGTTTTTGGGTAAACATGTGGCAATGGCCGATGTCGAAACAATGGCCGAAGTTTGCTGAGCCCAGTTCCTTGAAGAGATCCAGAAAGATATCTGCACTCGGTTCGTAGATATTTTCTATGGCGATGATAAGATCGAGCTGTTCGGCCTGTTTAATATATTCAGGCCAGAAGGTCAAACAGTTCTCCAGCCAGATATTCTGCTGTTTGCTGGTTGCCTGGTAGGGGATCCCGGGGTGAAAGACGACCAAGCGGCTCCGTAGCGCGCTGGCCAGTTGCAGAGATTGCCGACACATTGCGTGGGCCTTTTTCTGCTCCTGTTTTTTCGAGCTGCCGGGTTTAAAATCGGCAAAAGGGGCGTGCACTGTATTGCCTAACTCTCTATCCACCAACTGTGTGGCACAGCGTGACATTTCGACCAAATCAAGCTCGTCGATACCCACTTCCTGGCAGCCGATCTCCGGCTGTAATTTGCGATTAAGCAGAAAAGGCATCCTGGCAGGGAGCAGTTGTGCCTGAATATGAACGAAAAGTTTAGTTTTCATTTGTTACCCTTGACCAGATGCAATGATTTCAAGCCGCTTGATTTCCGGTTGTTCCCCGAGAGCGATCAGGATATCTCCCCGGTTGATTTCAGTGCCCGGATCCGGGTTGAATTTCATCTGGTTACCTTTTTTGATGCCGACAATAATTAAACCAAGGTCTTTACGAATAGCTGAGGTAATCAGAGTTTTTCCCGTCAGGTTGGAGTCTGCGGCCACTTTGATTTCTTCCATTTGCAATTCAATGTTTTCACGACCGATGGCGATGTCGATAAAATCGACGACCGATGGGCGCAGCACTGCCTGGGCCATGCGAGATGCGCCCATGGTGTAAGGGGATACAGCTCTGTTGGCCCCGGCCCGCAGCAGTTTTATCTCGGATCCGTCCTCATTGGCACGGGCGAGAATATACAGCTCCGGGTTGATCCCGCGTGCAGTCAGGGTGATAAAAACATTAGAGGCGTCTGAGGTGACCACGGTAATCAATCCTTTAGCCCGATGAATGCCGGCCTGTTCCAGAACTTCGTCGTGTGTGGCATCCCCTTCGACATAAAGGTGTCCATCCTCATCAATGTGCCGGCACCGTTCCGTATCCTGTTCGACGATGATAAAAGGGAGCGGCTTCGCGGCAAAATCCCGGCTGATCAAGCGACCAATTCGTCCATAACCGCAAATGATGTAGTGCCCCCGCAGCTTGCTGATTTGTTTTTGCAATTTTTTCCTCCCCAACAATCGGCGAAGTTGGCCCTCCACCATGAATTGAAACATTGATCCAATCGTATAGGCAATGGTCCCGACCCCGAAAACGATCAAGATGATGGTAAAAACCTTGCCTTCATACGACAGATCATAAACTTCTCGATAGCCAACCGTAGCGAGGGTAATAACGGTCATATAAAGGGATTCAAAAACGGACCATTGCTCAATCAGAGCATAACCGAGGGTGCCCCCACCGATCAATACCGCGAGGGTCAACAGTGACAAAAGGATTTTACGTAGCGGGTCCATGAAGGCTCCTGGAAAAAGAGTTTTTATGATAGCGATCAGGAACAAAAAAGACAAGTAGAGGTAGAAAGGGTTGACATGCACTGTATACTGTATACAATCTATAAAAATGTGAGAATGGGAGACACCCTTGAAAACTAGACCGATTGAACAGCACCTGACGCTGCGGGAAAAAATCCTTGAGACGATCCGCGATGCTATTCTGAAAGGGACCCTGAAGCCGGGGGAAAAGGTTGCCGAGCCTGAATTGGCCGAGCGTTTCGGTATCAGCCGGACACCGATTCGTGAAGCCTTCCGCCAGCTGGAGTCCGAAGGTTACCTGACAGTTATTCCGCGTAAAGGCGCTGTGGTGGCAGCGCTGTCCGAACAGGATGTGCAGGAGTTTTATGCCATTAAGAGCATTCTCGAAGGCTATGCTGCCGAGCTGGCGGCAACCCGCTTGTCAGAAAAAGAGATAGAAAAGCTGGAGGCGATCAACAAGCGGCTCAGGAAGCTGGCTGAAGAGGGGGATGTTAAGGTATTTTTTCGGGTGCATAATGAATTTCACGCCCTGTTCCTCAAGGCTGCCGGAAACAGCAAACTTTGTGAGTTGATCCAGCAATTAGGGTTGAAATTTAACCGGCTGCGGATGGCGTCACTTTCAGTTGATGGGAGGATGGCGATTTCTGTTGCCGAACATGATAAGTTACTCGCCGCCTTCCGCAATCACGATGGGGAACAGGCGGAACATCTGGTTAAGAAGACGGCAAACATCGGTGGCAAGGTTTTACTGGAAAGTATGACCCAGGCCGAGGGAGGAAAGGGCAAGAAGTCTATCTTGGAGGAACAGATCGACGTTTAGTTTCGGGCTCTTCCGCAGCTTGTTTGAAGCTCTCAGCCCTACGGCAATGTATTGCCGTAGGGCTTTTTATGATCAGAAGATCTCCGCTTGAATCGATTTTTTAGTGGCGTGTTGCCGGCCCGCCAAATAAACTCAGCTGAGGTAGTTTTTGATCCCCTGTGAGAAATCGGTCAATTCCAGCCCCAGTGCTTGTTGCCACTCAGTTGGATCACAGCAGTTCCCTTCCAGCAGTACCTGTAGTTGATCTCTGGACATCGGAAATTGCGGTAGTAACTGTAGTGCAGAAACGAGCGGTTTCATCAGGCTCAGGGGGTGATGTAGCTTGCGCACCAGACTTTTCCCCAAGGCTTGGCCAATCAGATCGAGAATTTCGTCGTAGCTGTAATTCTTTGGACCACCACAATGATAAACATGCCCGACCGTTTCTTCGCGCTTCAGGGCGTTGACAAACCCTTTGGCGACATCTGTTACGTTGACAGGTTGCAATCTGTATTGACCATTCCCCATCACCGGCACGAGAGGCAAGGTGCGAATCAGCTGCGCCAGCACGTTAACGAATATATCGTCCGGGCCAAAAATCAGTGACGGCCGGAAGATTGTCCAGTTGAGATTCGAATGACGTACTGCTTGTTCGGCGGCCCATTTGGTTTGGTGATAAGCGGAAACGGCTGCTGTTCTGGAGCCGTTGGCACTCATCTGCAGATAGCGATCGACCCCCTGTTCCTCCGCGGCGGCGACCATATTGCGGGTCGATTCGGTATGCAGTCGCTCGAAAGTTATCCCTCGTCCCGGGAATTCGCGGATAATACCGACCAGGTGAATGACCGCGTCGCAACCGTTGAGCAAGCCAGTCAGGCTGTTTTTGTCGGTTGTGTCACCGACAACTGTTTCAATCTGTTCCCAGGCGCTCAATCCATTCTTTTTTCTGAGCAGAGCCCGCACTTGGTGCCCTGCTTCCTGGAGCTGCTTGAGGACATCCCGGCCAACGAAACCGGTCCCACCGGTAAGAAAGATTTTCATCATTGTCTCCTTGAAAACCGGGAATCTAATTTTGTGTGCATCCGAAAATTTCGTATGCACACGAATTCGCTCTTATAGCTACCCTTGCCATGTAAATCATATCAATTAAATTTGATGGTGTCACAAAAAGTCCGCTCTCCTACGTTACGGCGGGTTTTCAGGAACTCGACATACCATTATATATGCCTTCCCCCCCTGAAAAATCACCAAGCCTGCAAGGGCGAAATTTGTGCTTAGCCATCTCAAGGCTTTTCAATTTTTCAGGCTGTCAGAATCGCTGGGTGATACTCCAGCTGTAGCGTTTAAAAAGGAAAGTATCCATAAGGTATTTTTCAGCGGGGCAAACAACTTTTTCTGCGTAAGAAAAAAGAGCCCAGTGGTTATTTTATACTAATCCTGCCTTGCTTCGATGATGGATTTGGGCTATATTCCGGCCGGTGGGCGGCCGGTTGGCCGCTCTTTAGCGTTAATTTCACGAACACAGAACCAACATGATAACCCGAGATCAGTGCGGATCACTGGGAGGAACAAAATGGGCGAAATGACAGCAGAAGAACTGGGACTCAAACGTGTGGGCAAAGTGTATCGCAACCTTGGTTATGATGAGCTCTTTACGCACGAAATGGACAATGCTGAAGGAACGCTTTCGGCGAATGGCACCATGATGGTCGATACCGGTAAATTTACCGGTCGTTCTCCCAAGGACAAATATTTTGTCAAGCAGGACCCGTCTCAGGGCAATATCGCCTGGGGAAACATCAATCAGCCCACTACAGCAGAGATTTTTGATGAGCTGTATGCTGAGGTGATCGACTATCTGTCGGGAAAAGATGTCTACGTCGCAGACGGTTATTGCGGCGCAAACCCGGAAACGAGTCGTAATATCCGTTTTATCACTGAAATCGCCTGGCAGTCGCATTTCATCAAGAACATGTTCATCCGTCCGGATGACGCTGATCTGGATGGTTTTGCTCCCGACTTTACCGTTTATAACGCGGCGAAATTGACCAATAAAAAATGGCAGAAAATGGGGCTGCACTCAGAGGTTTTTGTCATCTTCAATATTGAAAAAAATGTCGCAATTATCGGGGGTTCATGGTACGGCGGTGAGATGAAAAAAGGTATCTTCACCATGATGAACTACTGGATGCCTTTGGAAAATATCCTGTCCATGCACTGCAGCGCTAATGTCGGCAAAGATGGTGATGTCTGCCTGTTCTTCGGCCTGTCCGGAACCGGAAAAACCACCTTGTCGACAGATGCCGCGCGTAAACTGATCGGCGATGACGAGCATGGCTGGGACGCTGACGGCGTCTTCAATTTTGAAGGGGGTTGCTATGCAAAATGTATCGACCTGTCGCCAGAGAGCGAGCCGGAAATTTTCAATGCCATCCGGCGGGATGCCCTGTTGGAAAACGTGGTGTATAATGAAGACGGTATCATTGATTATACTGATAGTTCCAAGACCGAAAACACCCGGGTTTCTTACCCGATCGAACATATCGACAACCATGAGCCAACCCTCATGGCCGGACATCCGAAAAATATTATCTTCCTCACCTGTGATGCCTTTGGCGTGCTGCCTCCTGTCTCCAAGCTGACCAAGGAGCAGGCAATGTACTACTTCCTGTCCGGTTACACTGCCAAGGTTGCCGGAACCGAGCGCGGTATCACGGAGCCTCAGGTTGCTTTTTCCGCTTGCTTCGGCGAGGCATTCCTGCCGTTGCATCCGACGGCCTATGCCAAACTGTTGGGTGAAAAGATGGATCGGTACAACGTTAACGCTTACTTGGTGAATACCGGCTGGGCCGGCGGCGGCTATGGTGTCGGGAACCGGATGAGCATCAAGGCAACCCGTGCCTGCATCAATGCAATCCTTGATGGTAGTATCAACAATGTTGAATTTGATCAGACCCGTTTCTTCAAATTGCATATTCCGAAAGAACTGCCTGGTGTCGATTCTTATCTGTTGAACCCGCGCAATGCTTGGCCGGACAAGGACGGTTTTGATCGGACCGCCAATAAACTGGTTGGAATGTTCATTGAGAATTTCAAAAAATACATCACGGATGATGATGAATTTGACTTCACCGCGGCGGGCCCACAGATATAAACGGGATCGAGCCGGGATTCAGGGCGGTCGGCGTTTGCCGGCCGCCCTTTTTTTTGTCTTTGCTTGACAGATCGTGAAAGAAAAATAATAATTAATGACTAAAAATTAATCGGGGTAAGGACTTTTGAGGACGAATGAAAAACTGAATAGTCTGGGTGAATTTGGCCTGATCCGACAGATTCAACAACAGGCTGGCGATGCAGAGCATCTGGTGCTGGGGATTGGTGATGACTGTGCGATTCAGCAACAGGATTCCAGCCAAGAATTGCTGACCAGTACTGACTTGCTGATTGAGGGGGTCCACTTCAACCGGCAGTGGATCGGAATGGAAGATCTGGGCCGTAAATCGGTTGCGGTCAATGTCAGCGATATTGCTGCCATGGGCGGGACTCCGAAAAGCTTGTTTTTGGCGATAGCTTGTCCGGCTGAAATCAGTGTCGTAGAGCTGGAAGCATTGATTGCAGGTTTTCTGGCGGAAACAGCGGCTTATGGAGCCATTCTCGCCGGTGGCGATACCTGCCGTTCTTCCGGTCCGCTGATGATCTCGGTCACTGCTCAGGCGACAGTTGCCAAAGGGAAGGCCATTCGGCGCTCCGGAGCCGGGCCGGGAGACAGCATCTATGTTTCCGGATGTTTAGGCGACAGCGCCTTGGCGCTGGAAATGTTGCAGCAGGGAAGGTTGCCTGTTGAGAGCTTGCTGAAGCGCCACC
>WTCI01000168.1 GCA_013138655.1 Desulfuromonadaceae bacterium
TCAGCAAGGCTGACATGATCCCTGATCGGTTCCCCTCCCTTGGCAAATGTGAGCAATTTCCCCGTCAGATTTTTTGCGCGATCAGCACTGTTTTCGGCGTTCTGCAGATTTTTGTAGCTGGGATGATCCGGGGATATTTTCCTTTTTGCCATGGCAATATTGCCGAACAAGCCCATCAGGATGTTGTTGAAATCGTGAGCTATCCCCCCGGCGAGGATGCCGATGCTTTCCAGGGTTTGCATCCTCTGTAATTCTTCGCGTGTCCGGAGCTCTTCGGTCATGTCGCGAAACACCAACACGGCTCCGTTCGTGTTGCCACCGGCATCTTTGATCGGAGCTGCCGAATCCGCAATAGGGTATTGTTTGCCCTCCTTGGATCTGAGGATGGCTTGATTGCTGAGACGAACGATTTTACCTGAGGTTAGTGCCTTTCCAACGATATCTTCTGCCTGCAGTCCGGTTTCTGCGTTGATAATGTTAAAAACTTCCTTAAGGTTTCTTCCTGTCGCTTCACTTGCGTCCCACCCGGTGAGCTGTTCTGCAATCGGATTGAGTTTGATCACCCGCTGTTGGGTATCCGTGGCGATGACCGCATCCCCGATTGAGTGAAGAATCGTTCGCAGGTTTTCTTCACTGTCGCGCAATGCCCTTTCCGCCCGCTTCCGAGCGGTCATGTCCAGTATCGTACAAGTAACCCCCTCAGAGAGGTCGGTGGCATTCAGGGGCGTGGAGCAGAGCAGGACATCAATGATTGTTCCGTCTTTACATTGCCAGCGGGTTTCGATCGTTCCGGTGCCGTAAAGGTCGATTTGGCGGTATTGTTCCCGGCTGACAGATTCATAATCTTCATTCGTGCGGTAGAACATGCTGACCGACTGGCCGATCAGTTCTTCACGGGAATAACCGACAATTTCGCACAGTTTTTGATTCGACGCCTGCAGGACTCGATCGATGACCAGGGCGATCCCAGTAGGAGCTACGCGTAAAATACTCCGGAGTCGGGATTCACTCGACTGTAAGGTATCCTCGAATTTCTTCTGCTCAGTGATGTCCGTCAGTGCCAGGTAGACCTGAGACCAGTCCCTGCTATCCGGCTCAACAAAAAATTGTACGATGACATCCCTTTTTTCTCCATCGAGGGTTTTGACGACGGCCTCTGATCTGAAATGCTTTTTCCCTTCAGTCAGGCCGATCAGTTCTTCACGGAAGACCGCAAAAGATTCCTCGGTGAAGGTATTGGCTAACCCGACCAGAAGTTCTGCTTTGCTGTTCGCCCGGTGTAGTTCAAGTGATTTCCGATTCACGTTGAGTACTTTGACCAGTGTTGCACATTCAGCAACAACTTCCGGGTGTGTTCGGAAGTATTGGCGAAAATCCTCTATGCCCTCAGCACGTAGTTGCTCTATGCGTTTTTTCAGCGCGGAAAAGTCCTCCTGCCAGAGGCTGACCGGGGCATTTTCAAAAACCAGACCCTTGTCGGAGAGTCCGGGTTGCGACTGTTTTTCCAGCAGGTGGAGGTTGAACTTGATTCTGACGCTGAGTTCTATCGGGGTAAAGGGGCGTAACAGGAAATCATCACACCCGGCGTCAACGCCTTCTTCGATGTTGATCGGTGCACCCTGTGAAATTAACAGGATGGTGCGGATTGGTGGCTGGTCTGGTCGCTGATTTTTCCTGTGCTGGATAGCCGCCAGGACATCTCCCTGCGCATCATCTGAATCGAGGATGATCAGCAGCGGGCCGTCGGGAAGGTGCACCGTTTCTGTGTGTTCAAAGTGCAGGACAGTGTGCCCCTGATTATGAAGTTCAGTTTTAAGCCGCGAAATAAGCGTGGAATCATCACAGCATAGCAGGATTTTCATGGAGCCCCCTCCAACAACCAGAAGTATATTTTAGAGAAGTCGTGAACGAACGACATTATCGATTTTAACAGTATTTACCGTACCATGTCGTAGTACGAGCTTATTTTTTTGTTGGCGGATGACCGACAAGCGTAATAGTTGCGTAAAATTGTCCGTAGACTGCAAAAACGACCCCTCTAAAGTGGTATTTTAGAGCTGTTCCAATAACCATCTGCATTTCAGGAGTTTTCAGGATGAACGGACGGTCGCAAGCGGCACGCTATAATTTCGGGGAAGAGATTGCCAACAGCCTGACCCATGGTGTTGGGGTCCTGCTGTCAATCGGTGGGCTGGCCGTGCTGGTCGGTTTTGCCAGTCTGCATGGGAACGCCTGGCACATCACCAGCTGCAGTATTTTCGGCAGCACCTTGATCCTGCTCTATGCCGCGTCGACCCTCTATCACAGTATCTCACTGCCCGAAGTTAAAAGAGTTTTACGGATCATCGACCATTCAGCGATTTACCTGTTGATTGCCGGTACCTACACCCCGTTTACCCTGGTGAATCTGCGTGGACCCTGGGGCTGGTCGCTGTTTGGAGCCATCTGGGGTTTGGCCCTGGTCGGTATCATTCTAAAGACCACCATGCTCGGCAAAATCTCGGGAGTCTCAACGATTATTTACCTGATTATGGGATGGGTCGTTGTCGTTGCCACCAAGCCGATGTTTTCAGCCATCGACTCCGGCGGTTTGCTTCTGCTGCTGCTTGGGGGGCTGGCTTATTCCTCCGGAATCATTTTTTACGCCTGGAAGAAACTGCCCTACCATCACGCTATCTGGCACCTGTTTGTTATGGCCGGTAGTCTGCTGCACTTTTTTGCGATCCTTTTTTATGTTATTCCACGATGAATTGTGGAATTTTTATACGGGGGTGTTGTTTTCCCTGCAGCCGTTGAGACCCGATCTGCAAACCGTCCGGGAACAGTCTCTGGATGTGATCCTGTCAAACTTGCCCGGGGATTGTATTGAAGAATCCTGTCTCGGTTTTCTTGTGGAGTGAAACATGCCTGGTGAATTGCTCAACCATCCATTGATCAGCGAGCGCTATTTCTTCCCCCGACAGGGTTCGTTTGCCGATCCCTTCTGGGTTGACTGCGGTGATGCGCGGTTGGCCTGCAGCTATCACGAGATTGACCCGACAGCGAAAACCCTGGTGCATTTCCATGGGAACGGCGAGATTGTCGATGACTGGCAGGGGGATTTTGTTCAGCTGATTCAACAGATGGGGTGTAACTGTTTTCTGGCTGAACTGCGTGGTTATGGCCAATCGACCGGGCAACCGCAGTTGGGGAAAATGCTGGATGATGTCTTACCAACCATAGAGGCACTTGGCAAGCCGGCGAACGAGCTGATTTTCTTTGGTCGCAGCGTCGGTTCAATCTTTGCCATCGAGGCGGCGGCGCGGTTTCCCGATGCGGCCGGGCTGGTTCTGGAAAGCGGGGTTGCCGATGTGCTGGAACGGTTGCTGCGCGGGTGCATCCGCAAGAGTTAGGGAGTAGCTCCGTCGAGTTGGCGGCCGTGGCCGATGCATGCCTGAATCATCAGCAGAAAATGGCCAATTACACTGGCCCGCTACTGGTCATGCACACCGAACATGATGGTCTGGTCGATGTCAGCCACGGTCAACGCCTTTTTGACTGGGCGGCAGGGCACAAAAAACTGAAAATTTTCCCGCAGGGCAATCACAATGACATCATGTTTGTTAACGCGCGGGAATACTTTGCTTTACTTGCTGAATTTATAGATTCTTTATAGGGCCGTTGTTGCAATCTGGAGATATTATGAGCTTGCCACAGGTCGAGCAGATTACGGGGCTTTCCCGCTGGAGAAGGATATCTTTTCCATAGTGAAGAGAATCGGTTACCCCCTCAAGATGCTGACCGATTTTGCTCAGCCGATGAATCGTTATGCCTTTCTATTGGCGGAGTGATTCAATTTCGGGAACAGGGCTATAAAACTTTCCAGTAAACGGTAAGTCATTCCCCAGAGAAAATGCTCACAGTACCCTTCCAGGCTGATAATCGGGTGGGTACGGTATGTCCCGCGGTAGGCAAAGCTGGCCATCCGGCACCTGGTCGAACTTTGTAACTCCCGCAGGGAAACCCAGAAGGTGTCAACCACCTCACCATTCAATTTCAGCAGCGGTTTCTCCGGCAGCAGGTAGACAAAACAGCAGACCCGCACCGAAAGGTATGCGCCGGCCAAGTCATCCAGTTGGCCAAGATAATGTTCCGGCCGCAAAGAGAAGTCGATTTCTTCCCGGACCTCCCGTTCTGCGGTCTGTTGTGCCCCGTTGTCTCGAGCTTCCATCCCCCCTCCGGGAAAGGCAACATCTCCGGACCAGGGATCATCGTCATATTCTGCCCGGCGGATAAACAAAACTTCCGGCCCCTGCTCACCAGGGGTCAGTATCAGGGCAACGGCCGCCTGCCGGGTAAAACTGTCTGCAATACTTTGCGGTTGGTGTTGACTCAGGCGCGTGCGGATCATTTCAATTGACAACATG
>WTCI01000049.1 GCA_013138655.1 Desulfuromonadaceae bacterium
TATTTGACGATCGATGCCTTGAGAGTGAGTCGATCCCAGGGAGGTGTCAGGTCAACCTCTTTTTCTCCGTAAGGAATCACCAGCCCTCCGCAAACCTCATCGGCCACATGGCAAATCAGTTCCTCGGTGAAATCCATCAGGTCATGATAGGTCGCATAAGCGCGGTAGAACTCCATCATCGTGAACTCGGGATTGTGCTGAATCGAAATACCTTCATTGCGAAAATTACGGTTGATTTCGAAAACCCGGTCGAAGCCACCGATCACCAGGCGCTTCAAATAAAGTTCGGGGGCGATCCGCAGGAACAACTCCATTTTCAGCGTATTGTGATGAGTCACAAAAGGCTTGGCCGTGGCACCACCGGCCATCGGCTGCATCATCGGCGTCTCGACTTCAAGATATTCATTGTCAACCATGAACTCACGAATCAGGCTGACAATCTGAGTGCGCTTGCGAAAGGTGTCGCGCACATCGGGGTTGACGATCAGATCCAGATAACGCTGCCGGTAACGGGTTTCCACATCGGTCAAACCGTGCCATTTCTCCGGCAACGGCAACAGCGACTTGGTCAGCAGGCGAATTTCAGCAGCCCGTAACGAAAGCTCATCGGTTTTGGTACGAAACGGTCTGCCACAAACACCGACAATATCGCCGATATCAAATTTTTTGAATTGTTCAAAAGACTCTTCACCAACGTGATTGCGGGCAACATAAACCTGAATTTGCCCCGAACCATCCTGGATTTGCAGAAACGCCGCTTTACCAAAATCACGGCGGGCCATAATCCGGCCGCCAACCCGATACTCCAGTTCACAGCCTTCCAGTTTATCTCTATCATCAGCAGCGTGCGCCGCAGTCACCTGCCCTGAGGTATGGGTCACCTTGAAATCGTTGGCGAAAGGGTTGACACCTGCCTCGCGATAGCTGTCAACCTTTGCCCGGCGTTGCTGCAATAATTCGTTCAGTTCTTCCATCTTCAAGCATCCTTAAGCAGTCGATTTTTGCTGCGCACAATACCCCCTGCACCCTCGCTTCGTCAAGGAGAAAGCCGGGTTTCAGCTCCCTGAAAAATTCGGCAAAACGTTAATTGCCAATCGGTTTAAAGGTATCCGCACATCCGGGCCCGACCGCTGAAAAACCGGTCTAGAATTTTTCAAACTCTGTCATGGCAAGTCTGAAAGATTCAGGAATCCGGCATGGCTTACGTGTCTGGTAATTGAAACAAACCACCGGGGTCGTCCCTTCGGCAGTCAACATACCATCACGCTCGACGCAATATTCCAGAGTAAACGCCGAGCGCTTCAATTCCGTGCAACGAACAGCCACCGTGAGCTGATCATTTAAAAACATCTCCGCCCGGAAAAAAACATGCGCTTCCGGCATAATAATTCCGCAGCCACCGAGATCCAGTTCCGAATAGGGGCCCAAGATACTGAAGTAGGCAATCCGGGCATCCTGAAAAATGTTCAGAACCGCAGAGTTTGCGACATGGCCACCGTAATTAACATCAGAAACCCGCACCCGGTAGGGAAAGCTGAATCGAAATTCTTCCATTTACTACCTTTGACAATGGTGACAAAAATAGGTCGATCGTTGTCCCTGTCGCAGACAGCTGATCGACCCACCACAGGAGCGGCAAGGCTCTCCAGAGCGCCCATAGACCTGCAGTTGTTGTTTGAAATACCCCGGCTTGCCATCAGCTTGCCGAAAATCACTGATGGTAGTTCCGCCGGCAGCAATTGCTTCGGTGAGAATATCCTTGATAGTGGTCACCAGTTTCCGATAACGCTGCAAACTGACTTTTCCAGCCGTCCAGGTTGGCCGAATCGCGGCCCGAAACAAAGCTTCACTGGCATAGATGTTACCGACACCAACCACCAGCTTCTGATCCATGATGAACGGCTTAACGGCAAGTTTTCGCCGACGGGAGGCCTGGTACAAATAATCAGCGGTAAATTCATGCGACAATGGCTCAGGGCCGAGACCGATCAACAATGGATGAGCCAATGGATCCTCGTGCGTCCAAAGCAGCGCCCCGAATTTGCGGGGGTCGGTAAAACGCAGGCAACTGCCGTTGGTAAAAATGATATCCACATGATCATGCTTGTTTTCAGTTGTTTCCGCCGGGATCACGCGCAAACTGCCCGACATCCCCAGGTGAAGGATCAATGTTCCTGTCGCAAACCGCAGCAACAGATACTTGGCACGCCGCTCAACAGCTTGGACCTCCAGGCCGGGCAGTCGATGACACAACTGTTGATCAAGAGGCCAACGCAGCTTTGGCGTGCGCAGAATCAGTTCGGCGGTCCTGAGACCGGTAATCAACGGGGCTATCCCACGGCGGGTCGTTTCTACTTCAGGAAGTTCCGGCATATCAATAGCGGATCTTGGGGGATACTTGATCGAAATGACTGAAATTGATCTGCTCCGGTGCTCCGCTATAATCATCCCCGCCGAGTTTTTGCGCAGAGTGATAACGCCAACCTTCAGCTGTCTCAATCAGCAAAGCCAGCTCGTAAAAATATTGAGAAACCCCGTCAACAGACAGTTCCATCAACAAGAGATGTTCCTCGCTGCCGTCAGCAAGCTGTCGTTGGCGTAATGAGCTCCAGCGGTTCACCACTATTCCACTCAATTGCTGCTCGGCAAACTGACAATAGCCGGTGGAGTCCGGGAACTGCTGCAAAAAAGGCGCATCAACATGATAACC